>NZ_MRZU01000004.1:182500-205000 GCF_002153915.1 Methanonatronarchaeum thermophilum | reverse complement strand
TGAATTTAAAGCGTCGTCAGCTAGGCTAATCACTATAGGTAGAGCCATTATTGAAAGCATGAATCCAGCAGTGAATATTGTGTATCCTGATATCAAGTCAAAGGCCTCACCAATGTTGGGTACAAATATAACTACACCTATAAAACCATAGACAATTGATGGTATCCCTGCAAGTATCTCTATAACTGGTTTTAAAATGTTTCTTGTTTTTTTAGTGCATATCTCAGAGAGATATAGTGCTGATGATAGGCCTAAAGGTATTGATATAGTCATCGCTATTAATGTAACCAATAAAGTACCTATTATGGCTGGTAATAAACCGAATTGGTTATTTGATGCACTCCACCTGAAAGAAAGCAGGTCCAATCCAACTTCAGTTAATGCTGGTATGCTTTCGTTTGCAAGAAAACCAAATATAAATATTATCATAGAAGCTGACAATACAGCTATTGAGAGAAAGAAGAATCGAACTAAATTCTCTTTAATCTTTTTAAGCCTTATTCTCTTTATGCCTAGTTTCTTGATCATCTTAATTACCTTTGAAAGACCTTGATTTCTTTATAATAAAAAATAAAAATATAGGGGGTTTTAAAGTTCTTTTAAACGGATATGAGTGGTTTAAAAAAAGTTATTTTATTTATTTTGGTTTTTAATAAACCCTTTTTTATCCATTTTTATCGGTTTTTACTGTAATGGTATGTATCCCTCGTTTTCAACTATTTCCTGTCCTTCTTCGCTTAGTATGAATTCAATAAATTTCTCTGCTTCACCATCTACTGGTCCCCATGAGTAGTATTGCAGTGACCTATCTATTGGGTATTCTCCTGCTAGTATATTGTCTGAAGTTGGTTCTACTCCATCTATAGCTACTGATTCAGCCCCATCTCCAACGTATCCAAGCCCAAGGAATCCTATCGCTTTATCTGAGTTTGCTACCGATTGTTTGACCATGGCATTTCCATCGCTAACTTGGTCTAGTGATGCGTCTGCTCTGTCTATTTCTATTGAACTGTAGAAAACAGAGCCTGTTCCAGAACCTTCTTCTCTTGAAACTGTCAATATCTCTCTATCTGGCCCACCAACTTCTTCCCAATTTTGGATTTCTCCAGAATATATGTCTCTAACTTCATCGACGGTCAGGTCTTGTACGCCTTCATTATAGATTTCTTCGCTTACAACTATGGCGACACCATCGTAACCTATCACGTGTTTCTCAAAGTTGTCTCCATATCGATCTATTTCATCTTGTGAAACTAGTCTTGACGCCATTCCTAAGTCGATTCTTTCTTCAGCAACACTAGTTATACCATGACTAGAGCCGCCTCCTGAAAGGGATACACTGATTCCATATTTATCTTCAAAAGCTTCAGCTGCAGCATCTGTTACTGGTAGAACTGTTGAAGAACCTTCTATTGTCAATCCTTCTCTCTCCCCACTATCTAAGCATCCTGCTCCACCTAAAGCGATCAGACAGATAATTAGGGCGGTTAAAGCTATTTTGTATTTCATTTTCTATCTAGTTACACGATTCAATACACAAATATATATAACTTACCTAAATAGTATATAGACAATATAATAAAACTATAAAGTATATACAGTATATACTAAATCGAAAAAAAATAAATCAAAAAAATGACTCTAAAAGATCTCTAACTAAATTCTCAATCTCATCACGAATCTTACAGACCTCTTCAATCCCCTTACCAGCCGGATCCTCCAGATCCCACTCCCTTGTTTCAACAGCCAAAGAAGAAGGACAAGCCGACCCAGAACAACCCATAGATACAACAATATCCATAGACTCCAATTCTTCAAAACCAATCTTACGTGGCCTACGACCTGAAACATCAACACCAAACTCAGCCATAGCCCTAACGACATTCACATGTAACTTATCAGAAGGCTGCGTACCCCCACAATAAACATCCACATCCAAATCCCTCTCCCTAACAATCTCCTCAGCAATAGCCCTAGCCATCTGACTTCTCCCCGCATTCTCAACACAAACAAAAGCAACACTAAAACAACTCAACAAAAACACCAACAAAATAACATAAACCCAAAAACCATAAAAGTTACTCAACAAAAAATAAACTAAAAACCAAAGAAAAGCAAAACATCAATTTCTTCTCAAAAGTAAATGACAAACAACATTAAACTATAGCTCTTTAAAATTAAAATTAAAAGAATAATAATCCACCCAAACCGTCCACCCAGAGTTTAACCACCCACGTTTTAAACCCCATCTCTATAGCTGAAAGCTTTATATATAAACTCAAAAGACAGAAAAGCAAGAAATTACAACCAAAAAAACTACTTAATAATGAAATATAAGGGACATAGATAAATAAGTCTACAAAGTTTATTCAGAAGAAACATAGAGATAAAAGAAAAATAAAAGACATAAAAATGTAAATTGATTATCTTTTTTGAGGAGTTCTGTAGATTTTTTTATTCTACTTTTATTTGTCATATATCCTCCAATTTTGTTTTATGGTTTTTTTGGTTTTATTTGGTTGGTTATGTAAATGGTTTTTTGTTTGGGTTGGTGTTTGTTAGTTGGATGGTAGTGTTATTTGGAATTTTGCTCCGCCTAGTTTTGAGTCGGTTAGTTTTATGTTTCCTTGGTATTCGTTTGCTATTGTTTTTGCTATGTATAGGCCTAGGCCTGTTCCGTTTGTGGTGTAGCCTTTTTTGAAGATTTTTTGTTTTTGTTTGTCTGGTATGCCTTTTCCGTTGTCTTCTATGGTGATTTTTGTTTGGTTGTTTTGGTTTTGTGTTTTTATTTTTATTTGGGTGGCGTTTGAGTGTTTTATGGCGTTTTCTATTATGTTGTTTAGTAGTTCGGTTATTAGTGGGCCTCCTAGGGCTTTTATTTGTTTTTTTGGGGTTTTTGTTTTGATTTGGATGTTTTTTTGTTCTGCTAGGTCTTTGTTTTGGTTTATGGTTTTTTGGATTGTTTTTGTTATGTTTATTTCTGTTTTTTGGTGTTGGTCGATTTTTTGGAGTGCTCTGACTTTATCTATTATTTCGATTTGTTCTTGAATGGCTTTGTGTGTTTTATTTATGTATTTTTGTGTTTTTTTGGGGTGTTTTTGGTTTTTTAGTATGTCGATGTATCCGTATATGATTTGAGATTTGTTTCGTACGTCGTGTCTTAGTAGGGAGTGGAGGAATTTTTCTCTTTGTCTTGTTCTTTTTTTGTCTGTAATATCGTTTGCGGTGCAGACGACGTATTCAACTTTGTTTTGTTTTGTTTTGGGTGTTTTTTTGATTGAGAATAGTTTTTTTTCTCCTTTTTTGTTTGTTAGCCAATGTTTTGTTTTAAGGGGTTTTTTGGATTGGAATACTTTTTTATTGTCTTTGATGATTTTTTCTGCTTCTTTTTTGTTGAGTATTTCTGTTATTTTTTTATTTTCTATTTGTTTTTTTTTGTATCCGTGGAATTTTGCGTGTGGGTTGTTGACTAATCCGTATGTATCTGGGTTTTTTAGGTACCATATGTGTGTGTTGATGTTGTCTAGTAGTATGGATTTTTCTGAAGCTAGTTTTTCGTATTTCTTTTTTGTCTCTCGTATTTCTTTTTCTCGTTCTTCTAATGTGTCTTTTGCCCATCCAATACCTATTCCTATTGCCATTAATATTAAAAGGCTGTTTACAACTTGTTCGATACTTAAATAGCCGTGTAATGATGATGATATGTATATTGTGATTATTGAGGTTATAGCACCGGCTATTCCACCAATCAAACCGTATGTTAGAGCTAATATAATTGTTAATGCTAATGCTATAAGTCCAATGTAAACTAACTCTACGTAAAAAGAGGTTATTAAGACAGTTATTATTAATAAAACAACTATTGTGTTTTTTATTTTGTTTTTATTTTGTTTTAAACTATCTAATAGTGTCAAAAAATCTTCACCACATCTAAATTTGTGGAATGGGTTTTGGAGATTTATTTTCTTTTTTGATTGTGTGTTTAAATAGTTTTCTAGTTAGTGGTTTAGAGGGTTTATTTCCATAAATTTTTTATTCTCCTACTTGTATTTCTTGTTTGGTGTTTGTTTTGGGTTTAGTTGAATGGGATTCTAGTTATAGTGTTGGTATTAAAGAGATCGATGAACAACATAAGAAGCTTTTTAGTTTGTTTAACGAACTTCATGGTGCTATGAGAAAAGGTAGGGGTAGTGATAAAATGTCTAAAATTCTGATGGAGATGAAAGACTATACTGAGTACCATTTTAGTTCTGAGGAAGAACTGATGGAGAAATATGATTACCCTGAAGATGATTTGAAGGAGCAGATCGACAACCATGAAGAGTTTGTGGAAAAACTTAATGAGTTTATAGAGGACCACAATAAAGGTAAATTGACGGTTTCTGTTGAGGTATTAAATTTCCTTACCGGTTGGTTGAAAAATCATATAAAATCTGTTGACACCAAAATGAGAGGTTTTTTTGAAAATAAAGAATTATAAAACCAGTTCAATTTCTCATTTCTTTGCATTTCATTCAAATTTTTATAGCGGTTTTTTATTTTTTGAGGTATGTAGGTTTCTAAGTTTATAGTATTTTTATATTTTGAACTCAAATTCCTTTTAAACTTAACAATACTTTATAGATAAAAAAAAAGAGAAAGGGGTGGGCGTTAGGCCCTATATCGGACCTACCCAAATTTTTTATTCAGCTTCAGTTTCTTTCGGTTTATTGGGGGTTTACATCATTCCGCCCATGCCGCCCATGCCGCCGGGCATTCCGCCGCCTGGACCTCCTGGCATGTCGGGTTGGTCTCCACCGCTTCCGCTTCCTCCGGAGATTACGTCGTCGATTCGGAGTACCATTACGGCTGTTTCTGATGCGGAGTCGACTGCTTGTGTTTTGACTCTTAGTGGTTCTACAACGCCTGCTTCCCACATATCTATTACTTCACCATCGAATACATTGAGTCCGGCTGCTTTTTCGCCTGCTTCATGTTTGTTTCTTAGGTCGACTAATGCGTCTATTGGGTCGAGTCCTGCGTTTTCGGCTAGTGTTCTTGGAACTATTTCTAGTGCGTTTGCGAATGCTTCTATTGCTAGTTGTTCTCTTCCACCAACAGATGCTGCATACTCTCTAAGCCTATGAGCCAACTCAACTTCTGGAGCTCCACCGCCGGCAACTATTTTACCGTCTTCTACTGCTACTGCTACCACTTTTAATGCGTCTTCCAGTGCTCTTTCGACTTCGTCTACTACGTGTTCGGTTCCTCCTCTTACGAGTAGGGATACTGATCTGGGGTTTTTGCAGTCTTCTATGAAGAGCATGTTTTCGTTGGATACTCTTTTTTCTTTTATGTGGCCGGCTTGTCCGAGGTCTTCTTCTGATATTTCGTCTATGTTGGAGACTACGTTTCCGCCTGTTGCTCGGGCGAGTTTTTTAAGGTCTGATTTTCTGGCTCTTCTTACTGCTAGTATTCCTTCTTTTGCTAGGTAGTGTTGGGCCATGTCGTCTATTCCTTTCTGGCAGAATACTACGTTTGCTCCACTTTCTTTGATTTTGTTAACCAATTTTTTGAGCATTGCTTCTTCTTCGTCTAGGAACTGTTGTAGTTGGTCTGGGTTTGTGATCTGTATCTCTGCGTCTACTTCGGTTTCTTTGTGTTCGATTGGTGCGCTGATTAAAGCGATTTTTGCGTTTTCTACTGATTTGGGCATTTCTGGGTGTACTTTTTCTTTGTCGATTATCATTCCTTCAACGAGTTGTGTGTCTTGTGCTCTGCCTCCGACTTTTTTTTCTATTTTGATGTTGTCGATGTTGACTTGGTATCCGTCTTCTTTTTTGTCTGCTACTGCTGTTATTGCGTTGACGGTTATTTCTTTTAGGGTGTCTCTTGCTGATTCGGCTCCTTTTCCTGTCATTGCTGTTTCGGCTACTTTTTTTAGTCTTTCTTCGTTTTCGATTGATACTTTTTTAGCTATTTCTTGGTTTAGTATTTCTTGGCATTTGTGTGATGCTTGTCTTAGTCCTGATGCTATTATTGTTGGGTGTACGTCTTTTTCGAGTAGGTCTTCTGATTGTTTTAGGAGTTCTCCTGCTATTGCTACTGCTGTTGTTGTTCCGTCGCCTACTTCGTCTTCTTGTGTTTCGGCTACTTGGACGACCATTTTGGCTGCTGGGTGTTCTATATCCATCTCTTCTAGGATTGTTGCGCCGTCGTTTGTTATTACTATGTCTCCTAGTGTGTTGGCGAGCATTTTGTCCATGCCTTTTGGTCCGAGTGTTGTTCGGACTGCAGCGGCTACGGCTTTTGCTGCGTTTATGTTGTTTTCTTGAGCGTCTTTTCCTTTTGTTACTTCACTATCTTCGCTTAATATAAATACGGGTTGTCTCATAGACATATTTTATTCTCCTATGCATTGCTATGCATAGAGATGATCAAGTAGAATCCATTGTTTTAATGGAATGTTGTACTATAAAAAGGTTTCGGTTATTTGTTTTTTTAGATTATAGAACCAACCAACATCAACCACAAATTCATTAAAAACAATCATATTACTTCAAACAAAACCTAAAACGATAGCGAGTTTAAATATCAAATAAATTAGTATTACCAAAAAAACCTTAAAACTAATTTTTTTATCTCAAATCTATTGAATCAGCTTTAAGTTTTTAAAAAATTTTAAACTTTCTTTAGGGATTTTAATTAAATTAAATCCAAAAATTGATAAAACACCGTTAAATTAATATATAGTGTTGATATAAATTCTAAAGTGAGGGGTGGAGGGAACAAAAATGACAAAAACAACCCAACCTCATGAAGTTGTAAAGTCAAAAGAATACCCAACAGAACTCACAGGATGGCTAGCATCCGGTACATACCTAGGAGCTTACGCACTAATCATCCTAGCATACACAATAACCCTAATACTAACACTATACACCTTCATGGCATAAAAACCCGAAAAACAAAACAAAAATAAAACTATACCAACCAAAAAATATGACTACTTGGCAAACCGGTTATACATTCAAACGATTAAAAAATCAAGGTGAAAACTACAGAAAAAAACCAAAAAAAACATTACAAAACTCTATAACTCCACCCCTTCAACCAAACAAAGACACCACATTATTTTGGGTGGAAATCGAATCCACCCAAAAAACCATTTTTTAATAGATATTTATATCTTAAGTTATCCCGATATTGAATTCTGTTGTTTTTAGTTGGTTTCCTATATTTTTCATAAAAAAACTAGGTAGATCGAGGTGTTTCTAATTTGTAGGTTGGTTTAGGGAAATTATTAATTTTGTTTTTATAAAAGTGGTTTTTTTATGGTGGCATTGTTAGTTTTGATGATTGTTTTACTACTTCTTTTAAACTGTTTGTTTCTCTGTATGTTTTGATTTGTCGGTCTGCTCCTGTGTATTTTTGTTTTGCATTTTTTTCGATTAGGTTGATTTCTTTTTTTAATCCTAGGTCTTGAACTGCGTCGTCTACAAACTCTAGCATTTTGTAGATTTCTTTTTGGACCGGTATTTCGTATACTTCTCCATTTTTACGTTTTATGAAGCTTCCATCCAATCCGTCTCTAAGTGCTCGCCATCGGTTTTCTTTTATTATCTCTTGGTCCAGTTGATATGGTAGTTGGTCACTTCGGTTTTGGTAGACTTTTGAGAGTTTGTATACCAATGCTTGGGTTAATGCTGCTAGGGCTATGCTTTCGTCGATTTTGGTTGGGAGGTCTGCGATCCGTATTTCAACTGTTCCTAAATCGGCTCTGGGCCTCACATCCCACCATATCATTGTAACGTCGTCTATGCTGCCTCCTTTGATTAATCTTTTTTCTACTTGTTTGTAGTGTTTCCATCCTTTGAAATGCATTGGTAGGCCTGTTCTTGGTAGTGAGTCGAATATTCTGATTCTTGTTGATTTTAAGCCTGTATCTTCTTTCTGCCAGAACGGTGAGTTTGTTGATATGGCTAGGATGTGGGGTAGGAAGTTTTTTATTGTATTTGTTATGAATATTGCTTCTTCTTTGTTTCTGACTCCTACGTGGACGTGTTGGCCGAAAATCAGTTCTCTTTTCCCGGTCCACCTTAAGTCTTCGATAACTTCTTTATATCGTTCTTGGTCTGTTACGTCTTGTTCTTTCCATTCTGCGAAGGGGTGTGTACCGGATGCTGCTAATCTATATCCTTTTTGTTTGGTAAATGTGGAAAGTTTGTTTCTGAGTTTCCATATGTTGCCTCTTGCTTCGTCTATATCGCTGCAGACGTCGGTTGCTATTTCAAGTATTGATTGGAACAACTCTGTTCTAAGGTTGTCCCGTATAGGTTCTGCGCACTCTAACATTTCGTCTGCTCTAGACACAAGTCCCCAGGTATCTGGATCTACAATCTGAAACTCTTCTTCGATACCAATGCTGTATGGTTCAGATTCGCCGAATCTAGTCATATATGTATACCTTCAATTTTTGATTTAGTTTGGATATCCGGAGTGGTTTAGGTATCTGCTGACAAACGTAATTTAACTACGGGTTTTTTTAGGTACAATTTCTCTTAATTGTTTTCCAACAAAATATTTATAAAAACAGTAGGAGTTTTTAGGAGAAACAGTGTTTTTGTCTGTTTAGGACTGGGTATCGGTTGTTTTTGTTAAAAAGAGTTTTGGAAAATATAGAACGATTATTAAAGTTGTTTGGGAATTTCTGTAGGTTTTGGAAAAATAATAAAAATAAGGGTCTGGTCTGGGAAAACCAGTAAAATTTTCTTTAGAGCGGTAGTTAGTTAACTACTTTGCCGACTCCAAAGGTACTCTTGACGGTTTCAATTTCAACCGTGACCTTCTCTCCCACATTGGCATTTGGTACGAAAACAACGAAGTTTTCGATTTTTGCAATGCCATCGCCTTCTTTACCTGTGTCTTCTATCTCGACGTCGTAGAGTTCGCCTTCCTCGATTGGCGTTGGTGGGTTGGAAAAACCTTCATTCATAAATTTAACACCTCACTTTCTGATTTTGCCTCGAACGAATATTAGAAAATCGTCTTTAGCTTGAAGTTGAATGATTTGTTAGATACTTAAAGTTTTGGATGTTTTGTTTGTTTTATTTGTTTTTTGGTTGATTTTGGGTGTGGTTTAGGGTTGGTTTGATTAGGATTGAATATAGTTTTGTTGTTGGTTTGGGTGGGTTTTGGGTTGTTCCTTTGGTTATTTTTTCGTCTGGGTATCCGAGTTTGTTTAGTATTATTATTTGGCTTGGTGTGTTGGTTTGTTTTATTTTTTGGGTTAGTTTTTGGATGTTTAGGTCTGGATCGGTTATGAGGAAGATTTTGTTGTTGATTTCAAGTTGTTTTTGTAGTTTGTTGTAGTTTCTTTTTCTTCCGTGGAATGAGATTGGTATTACTTCTGTTTGTTTTATTTTGAGTTTTGCGCAGGCGTATTGTAGTGATGATATTCCGTTTATTACTTCGCCGTCTAGGTATCCTAGGCCGCTTAGCATTGGGTCGCCGGTTGATAGTATGGCTGTGTTTGGTGGTTGTTGGTTTAGTTTTCTGTAGTTTTGTATTGTTTTGCAGTTGGAGTCGGGTGGTATGTGTTTTTCTGCGATTTTGATTGCTCTTTTTGATCCTAGGATGTTTTTTGTTTGTTTTATTGTTTTTATTGCTTTTTCTGTCATCATTCCTGGTGCTATACCGACTCCGACTATCTTCATTTTGTTTTCCTTATTGGTTTTTTGGTTGTTTTTTTCGTAGTATTTGGCCGTTGTTTTTTACGAGTGTTATTTCGTAGTTTGGTAGTTTTTGTTGTACTTTTTTTAGTGCTTTGTCGATTTCTGGGTTTTCTGGGTCTTGTTCTACTAGTTGTGCTACGGATGGTTGTTCGACGTTTTCGAGTATGTTTGGGTTGCCCCATCGTAGTATTAGGCCTGGTAGGCCGCAGAGTACTGGTTTTTTGTGTTTTAGGTTTTTTTGTTGTAGTCGGTCGAATTGGTTTCCGATTTTTATTGGTTGGTGATCGGGGTAGAGTTGTCTGCTGTATTTCATTCCCATCATTCCGGTTGTTAGGACGACTTTGTCTGCTTGTTTTGTTTGTTTTAGTCTTGCTTCGATTAGTTTGTCGTTCCATGGTTCTACGTAGCCTGTTGTTCCTAGTAGGGATATTCCGTCTTTGATGCCTAGTTTTGAGTTGATCATTATTGCTTCTTCTGTTGGGTTGGTTGTTATTATGACTATTTTGGCTGCTTTATGGTTTGTTTCTTGGCAGGCTTCTTTGACTGCTTGTTTTATTTGTTTTCTTACGGTTTTGGATACTGCTGGTGTTCCTGGTTTTATGTTGAATCCTGTGGTTTCGACTGTTCCGATTCCGAAGCCGTATCCTATTTCTATTTTGTCGCTTGGTTCTGCTGCTGCTTTTATTACTAGTCCTTCTGTTGAGTCGAAGCTGTGGCCGCTGGATGGTTTTGTGGCTGTGCAGACTCCTTTTCCTGGTATTATTAGGGTGTTTAGTTCTGCTTTTATTCCTGTTGGGGTTGGTGTTTTGATTTTTAGTTTGTTTATTTGTTCTTCGGGTTTTTCTGTTTCTGGTTGTTGTTTGATTTCTGCGGGTGTTCCGGCGTTTTGGTTTAATGCGTGTATTGCTCCTTTTGCTGCGGCTGCGGCTGTTGTTCCGGTTGTGTATCCTCTTTTGAGTGTTGTTCCGTCGGGTAGGACGATTAGTTTTCCTGTTTTTATTTGTTTTATTGCTTCTTCTTTTGTTAGTTCTGTTTTCTCTATCCATTGGTGGGGTATTTTTTCTTTTAGTATTGGGTCTGTGGTGTGGTTTTGTGTTTTTTCCAACTTATCACTCGTTTCTATGCATTTCTATTATTCCGTTTATTGTTGTTACGGCCATTGGTGTGCCGCCTTTGCTTCCGGTGATGGTTATTGAGGGTACTTCCATTTCGTCGAGTCTTGCTTTGCTGTCTTGGGCTCCTACGAAGCCTACTGGCATTCCTATTACTAGTTTTGGGTCGATTATTCCTTCGTCCATCATGTCGCATACGGTGAAGAGGGCTGATGGTGAGTTTCCTATTACGATTATTGAGTTGTTTAGTTTTGGTCCTAGCTCTATGAATCCGGCTGAGGTTCTTGTTATTCCTTCTTTTTCTGCTTTGTCGTCTCCTTTTCCTATTGCGGTGTCGATTTTTGATTTGTGGCCTTTTTCGGTTACTCCTACTTTAACCATGTTTATGTCGACGTAGATTGGGGCTTGGTCTTTTAGTGCGTCTAATCCGGCTTCTATTGGGTTGTTGTTGTTGTAGTTTACGAGGTGTTTTATGTCTGAGTCGCCTGTTGCTATCACGCATCTTGTGGTTATCTGGCCTTCTGGGCTGTCGTCTCCTACGATTCTGCTTGCGATTTGCCAGCTTTCTTGTGCTATTTCTTCTCCTTCTTGGGATGTTGCTCCAAAATCAAAATTTTCAGTAGTCATATTTATTCTTATATCCTCTTCTGGTTATTATAAAGTTCCTTTTTTTCCAGTAGATTGAGTTTGAGTTTGGTATGAGTGTTGTGTGGTTTTTCTTGTTTGGTAGTTTTTTGGTGTCTAGTTGTTTTGGGGTTGTTATATGGAGTTGTTGGTTTTTTCGTGTGATGTTTCTGCCTATAGCGATGGTTCTGTTTTCTGGTGTTATCTGTTTGATTTTTTCTATTTCTTTGGGGGATGTGTTGTATATTCCGATTGCGAAGTCGGTTTTTAATGCGTTTTTGGTTGTTTGTATCCAGTCTTTTTGGGTGGTGGATTTTATTATGAAGTCGTTTATTATTGGTGCTCCTGTTTTTGATGCGAGTGCTTGGTATGCGGTTATTCCTGGTGTTGTTTTTGTTGTTTTTTGTTTTTGTTTGTGTCCGTATATGGAGGGGTCGCCTCCGGATATTATGGCTGTGTTTTTGGTTGCTTGTTGGATTCTTGTTTTGATTCTTTCTTGGTATTTGAGGTGTTTGTGGCTCTGTGTTTTTTGGTTTTTTATGTGTGGTTTTATTTGGTTTAGGTGTGTTTGGGGGCCGTATATTTGGTTTGAGTTTTCTATTTGTTTTATTGCTTTCTGGGTTAGGTGTTCTGGGTTTCCGGGTCCGATTCCTATTATTTGGGGGTGTTTTTTGTTTTGTATTTGTAGTTGGGAGTTGCTGGAGCCTATTATTACGAGTGTGCGCATTCCTATTTGGTTGTATTGGCTGTCTTTTTGTATTTTTTCTAGTGTTGTTTTTTGGAGTTCTTGGTTTTCCCTGGCTATGTTTTTGGCTATCACTGCTTCTTGTGTTTTGGGTCGGTGTTTGCTGAATATTTTGAGTGTTTTGCGGAGGTTTTCTTTTCTTTGTTTGCTTCTTGGGTTGTAGAACACTGTTGTTATGTCGTGTTTTGCGGCTGTTGTGGCTCTCTGGGTTATTTGTTCCCAGGGGGTTAGGAGGTCGCTCATGCTTATGCAGCAGACTCCGTTGTTGTATGGGTTTTTTAGGTTTGCGCCTGCTGCTGCGAAGGCTGTTACTCCGGGGATTATTTCTATTTGGCCTTGGTAGTTTCTATCTTTGGCTATCTCCATTGTGATTCCGGAGATTCCGTATATGTTGGGGTCTCCACCGCTTATTATGGATACTGTTTTGTTTTTGGCTTTTTCTACTGCTTTTTTGGCGCGGTTGACCTCTCCTTTCATGCCGCTTCCTATAACTTCTTTGTTGTCTGTGTATTGTTGTATGAACTCTAGGTATGTTCTGTAGCCGATTATTACGTCTGAATTTTTTATTGCTGTTAATGCTTTTTTTGTGATATACTCTGTTTTTCCGGGTCCTATTCCTACTATATTTAGTTTTCCAGCCATCTGTTTACCTCGCTATTGCGGTTGTGACGTCGTCAAAAGCTGTTTTTTTCTGGATGAGTTTTTTTTCTATTGAAGTGGCTAGGGCTGTTGGTTCTGCTACTCCGGTGTAGCCTAGGTCTTCTGCCCTTGATTTTGAGGGGGGGTTGATTTGGTTTATCTTTTTTTTCGGTACGATTAGGAGTGGGAGTTCTAGTTGTTGTGCTGCTTTTTTTATTCCTTCTTCGTCTTCCTTTATGTCGGCGGTTGCCAGTGCTGTGACCTGTTTTTTGTTTAGGTTGTTTTGTTGGAGTGTTTTTTTTACTGCGTCGATTACTTTTTGTTTTTTTATGTTTTTGCGTGCTCCAACTCCTATTATGTAGTTTGGTGTTTTTTCTGGGTTGTGTAGGATGGCTACGTTGTCTTCTATCATGATGGTTC
Source organism: Methanonatronarchaeum thermophilum (assembly GCF_002153915.1). Taxonomy (NCBI): domain Archaea; kingdom Methanobacteriati; phylum Methanobacteriota; class Methanonatronarchaeia; order Methanonatronarchaeales; family Methanonatronarchaeaceae; genus Methanonatronarchaeum; species Methanonatronarchaeum thermophilum. Next base: position 191,747 of record NZ_MRZU01000004.1, on the reverse strand, counting down.
TTGGTCCGTCTATCTTTATTATTGGTAGGTCTGTCTGTAGGTCTAGTATGTATGAGTTGATTTTTTTGGATGCTGGTTTGTTTTTTATTTTTTTGTTGTGTTTTCTGGCTATCTCTTCTAGTGATGGTTTTTGTGATGCTTCGGTTGCGGTTGTTATTGCGGGGTAGAGTCCTAGTTTTTTATGTAGTTTGAGTGTGGTTTGGTTTGCTCCGTGGTGGCCGCCGGTTACTGGTATTGCGTGGTTGAGGTTTCTGTCTACTACGATTATTGGGGTGTCTTTCCATTTGTTTTTGAGTTGGTGTTTTGTTTTTCGGATGACTATTCCGAGGGCCATTAGGTATATGTGGGTTTCGTTTTTTTGGTTTGTTTTGAAGTTGTGTTGGCTGTATGGTGTTAGTGTTGTTTTGTTTTGGTTGTTTTTTAGTGCTTTTTTTATTTTTTTGGCTTGTTTTCGGTCTCTTTCGAAGTAGATTATTCTGTTTAGCCGTATAGCTCTGACCTCCTGTATCCGGTTTTTTCTACGACTTCACCGATTATTATTAGGGCTGATCTTTTTATGTCTTCTTTTTTGACTTTTTGTGCTATGTTTTCGAGGGTTCCTTTGATTATTTTTTCTTGGTCCCAGCTTGCTTTGTATACTACTGCTACTGGGGTGTTTTTTGGTCTGTCTACTTTTTTGACTATTTCTTCGATTTTTGATATTCCGAGGAATATTACGAGTGTGGTGTTCATCTGTGATAGTTGTTTTATTTTGTCTTGTTCTAGTGTTTCTCCGCTGGGTCTGGTGAGTATGGCTGATTCTGAAACTCCTTTTAGTGTTAGTTGGGTTTTTAGTGCTGCTGTTGTTGCGAATACTGAGGATACTCCGGGTATTACTTCGTATTCGATGTTGTGTTTGTTTAGTATTTCCATTTGTTCTACGATTGCTCCGTATAGGGATGGGTCTCCGCTGTGTAGTCTGACTACTTTTTTGTTTTGTTTGAGTGCTTCTATCATTTTCTGGGTGATTTCTTGTAGTTCTAGGCCGTAGCTGTCTATTAGTTCGGCGTCGAGGTCTTTGAGTATTTCTTCGTTTATTAGTGATCCTGCGTATACGATTAGGTCTGCTGTTTTTAGGTGTTTTTTTCCTTTGACTGTGATTAGTTCTGGGTCTCCTGGTCCTGCTCCTACGAAATATAGTTTCATTTTATTTTTTCTCCTTGTTTTTTTGTGTGTTTTTTCTTGCTAGTAGTATGGAGAAGTATGGGCTTTTTTCTGGTATTTTGGTTGTTATTTCTTCGTTTTCTGTGTAGAGTTCTTTTCCGAGTATGAATTCGTTGTATCCTTCTTTTTTTAGTGTTTCTATCTGTTTGTTGAGTTCTGTTGCTTTCATTATTATTTTTGATTGTTGTTGGCTTCCGTCGGTTACTTGGAATGATTTGTCGATGAATACGTCCATTTTGGATGCCATTGCGGTTATTGCGCTTACTCCTGGTATTGTTTTGGTTTTTATGTCTGGGTGTTTTTCTTCGAATATTCTTTTTATGTGTCCGAATGTTGAGAAGTAGTTTACGTCTCCTAATACTGCGAATGCTACTGTTTTGTTTTTGGCTATTGGTGCTATCTCTTTGACGTGTTTGTTCCAGTATTTTTCTAGTACTTCTTGGTCTGATGTCATTGGGAATTTTAGTGTTGTTGGTTTGCAGTAGGGTTTTACTAGGTTTTTTGCTCTTTCTCCTGGTACGTATACTTTGTCTGCTTGTTTGAGTGTTTTCTGTGCTTTTATTGTGAGTAGTTCTGGGTCTCCTGGTCCGAGGCTTATTCCTATTAACATTTTCCTACAACCATGAAAACTGGGTTTTGGGGTTTAAATGCTGTTTCTCCTGCTAGTTCGTAGTTTTTGGCTATGTTTATCATTATGGTTTCTTTGTGGAGGTTTTTTTGCTTCATTTTTTGTTGTATTTTTATTGTTGTTTCTATTCTTGCTGCGTTGGCGATTATTATGCCGTTTGGTTTTAGTTTTTCTGTTGCTTTTGTGAAGAAACTGTCTATATTTTTTGTCCCGCCTATGAATATTCTGTCGAATTCATCTAGTTTTGGTATTATTTGTGAGGCGTCTCCGTGGTGGAATGTTGCTTCTGGACAGTTTTGTTTTGATATTTCTACTGCTTTTTTTCGTATGTCTATTCCGTGTATGTTTTTTGTTGTTTTTGATGCTGCTTTTGATATTGCGCCTGATCCACATCCTATGTCTAGGAATTTATGGTTTTTTTGTAGGTCTAGTTTCTGTATTACTATTCCGATTGCTTCTTCTTTTGTTGGGGTTCCTTTTAGGGTCATCCTTGGTTTTTCCTCCGGAATTTCTGTGTTTTTTTGCTCTTCCTCCCTATATATTGAGGACTGTTTATTATTTCCTTGGTTTTTGGGTGGAAAATATTAAAACCCCCCAGATATAAATTTAACTTGAATTAATTAAGATTTACTTGAATATATTTTGGGTGGTAAATAATGCACATAGCAGATGGAGTACTGGCCGAACCAGTATGGATAGCAGGAATAATAATCACCATAGCACTTGTACTATGGTCACTAAGAAAAATCGATAGAGACGACATCCCCCGTATAGCACTAATAACAGCAGCCCTATTCGTAATAACCTACATACACATACCCGTCGGAGGATCATCGGCACACCTAACCATGGCAGGAGCACTCGGAATACTACTGGGAAGCCAAGCCTACCTTTCCGCAACAATCATAATAATACTACACGCAGTAACAGGTCACGGCGGAATAACCACAATCGGCATAAACACCGTCTTCATGGGCATACCTGCATTAATAGCCTACCTCATGTACGTAAAAGGCCTAAACTACATAAACAGAGAACATGCCGAAGCAATTTTAGGCGGCATAGTATCAGCAATAGGCGTAGTCCTAGTAGTAACACTCGCAGTAGCATCCCTCATAATCTCAGAACCACTGATGGATGCAGGCCTAACAGAAATGGCCTACAGCCTAGCAGTAGTCCACGCACCAATAATACTGCTAGAAGGAATCGTACTTGCCGTAGTAATAGGATATCTAGCCAAAGTCAAACCAGAAATGCTTGTTAAGACAAAAAACTAAAGAAAATAGGAATGGTTTGACTTAAAAATAGAAACTTGAAACAAACTCAAGTTTTTAACACAAAGAAGCCAACATAACCCAATCAAGTTTGATGAGGGTTTTGGGGATGCAAAACTCCCTCGCATTCCCCCTTTCTTTTTTTTATTTTAATTCGAGGGAAGTTGGGTAAAAAATCCTCCCACCTATCCCCACCCTCATTACTTACTTATCTACCATACCACGAAAACAATCTATAAAAACGTTAGTTTTATTAAAACACCAATGTTAAATATATATTGCAAAAATTCAATAAGCCTTGATTAGTGGTTTTTACATAATACCTGGGGGAAAAAATGAAAAACAAAAACCTATACATAAACGGAAACACCTTCCTACACAACTTCAACCCCAAAACAAAAATAATATCCACACTAATACTCATAACCTCTATAGTACTACTACAAAACCTAATAGCCCTAACAATAGCCCTAACACTAATAATAGGAATAATAACACTCTCAAAACTACCAATAAAAAAACTAATAAAACGCCTAAAATGGATATTCCTATTCGCAGCCGCAATATTCCTCTTCGTACCATTCTTCACAGCAGGAGACCCAGTATTCACAATACTATTCCTAACAGCCACCTACGAAGGCCTAACAATGGCAAGCATAATAAGCCTAAAAATGATCTCAATAATGACACTATCCCTAACCATAATAATGACAACAAAAATCGAAGAAATACTCAGAGCCCTAAACGAACTAGGAATCCCCCAAACATTCATAGAAATCTTCTTCCTAACCTACAAATACATCTTCGTCATCTACGAAGAAACCGAAAAATCAATGATGTCCGCAAAAGCCAGAGGATACAAACCAAAAGCAAAACCATCCAAACTAAAAATACTAGGCAACATAATAGGAATGATATTCGTAAGAAGCTACGACAGAAGCCAGAGAGTCCACAAAGCAATGATGGCCAGAGGATACCGAGGAACAATGACCACAACAATAAACAACAAAATAAACCTAACAAACAAAGACATACTACTATCCTTCTCAACAATCATACTAGCAATAACCCTACACCTAATCTAACAAGAACCGGAGAAGTGAAACATTGAAAAAACCAGCAATACAACTAAAAAACATAAGCTATACATACGATGACGGAACCACAGGACTCAAAAACATAACACTAAACATAAAAAAAGGAGAATCAATAGCACTACTCGGACCAAACGGAGCAGGAAAATCAACACTACTCCAATCCATACCACACATACTAAAACCAACACAAGGAGAAATAAAAGTACTAGGCCACAAAGTAAAAAACAACGAAGAATGGGTCCGCAGAAAAGTAAGCATAGTCTTCCAAGACCCACACGACCAACTATTCATGCCAACAGTATTCGAAGACATAGCCTTCGGACCAATGCAACTCGAAATATGCAACAAAAACTCAATAGAAGAAATCGTCAAAGAATCACTAAAAAAAGTCGGACTACCAGGAAAAGAACAAAAAGGATCACACGACCTAAGCTTCGGACAAAAAAAACGAATAGCACTAGCAACAGTACTATCCATGAACCCAGAAATAGTCCTACTCGACGAACCAGTATCAAACCTTGATCCCGGAGCAAGAGAAAACATGATAAAACTACTCAAACAAATAGACAAAACCAAAATAATAGCCTCAAACGACATAGAAATGGTACTACAAACCTGCAGCAAAGCAATAATACTACAAAACGGAGAACTCAAAAAACAAGGACCAGCCGAAAAAATACTCACAGACAACCAACTACTAAAAAAATACGGACTAAGAGTCCCCTCAATAATAAAAGCCCTAGGCAAAGAAGGACTAAAACACCTAAAATAAACCCAAAAACAACTCCAAAACAAAACAAACTATTTTTCACATCCCACCGATTAACCAAATATCTTTCACATTTCACATTAGTTAGATTAAACACAAACAAATATCATTATCTAATTGGTGACCAAACTTGAAACCACCTTCAGTAATGACAATCGCCGGATCAGACTCAGGCGGTGGAGCAGGAATACAAGCAGATCTAAAAACCTTCTCAGCCATAGGAGTCCACGGATGTTCAACCATAACCTCAGTAACAAGCCAAAACACAAAAACAGTGCAACAAGTCCAAGACCTAAAACCAGAAACAATACAAACCCAGATAGAAACCGTACTAGACGACATCGAAATAAAAGCAATAAAAATCGGAATGCTCCACAACAAAAAAATAGCTGAAACCGTCTACAAAACACTAAAAAAACAAGACATATACACAGTACTCGACCCAGTGATGATCTCAGAAAGCGGCGACCCCCTAGTAACAAAAGAAAGCCTAAAAACAATAAAAACCAAAATAATCAAAATATCCGACCTAATAACCCCAAACAAAGAAGAAGCAATAGAACTCAGCAACAAACAAATAAAAACAAAACAAGACATCAAAACAGCAGCAGAAAAAATATGGAAAAAAGGCCCAAAAACAATAGTAATAACCGGAGGCCACATAGACGGAGACGACTACATATACAACGGAAAAAAACACCAAACCCTAAAAGGAAAACTACTCAAAATAAACTCACACGGCTCAGGATGCACATTCTCCTCAGCAATAACCGCATACATAGCAAAAGGAAACAAACCAAACAAAGCAATCAAAAAAGCAAAAAAATTCACAACAGAAGCAATCAAAAACGGAGAAAAAATAGGAGCCGGAAACATCCCCGTAAACCCGAACAAAACAACCATAAACCAATCAAACAGATACAAAACACAAAAAAACCACACAAAAGCAATCAAAAAACTCAAAAAAACAAACCCAACCGACCTAATCCCAGAAGTCGGATCAAACCTTGGAATGGCAACAAAAAACGCAGAAACCTCACAAGACATCATAGCCATACCCGGACGAATAGTAAAACTAAACAACAAAATCAAACCAGTCGGATGTCCAAAATACGGAGCATCAAGCCACATAGCAAGAGTTATAACCACCGTAATGAAACACAACCCAAACTACAGAAGCGCAATGAACATAAAATACACACCAAAAACAATCAAAAAAGCAAAAAAACAAGGCTACAAAACAACCTCATTCAAAAGAAAAAACGTCCCACAAAACAACACAATGTCCCACGGAACCGACAAAGCAATCAAAAACACACAAAAAATACCAGACATAATATACGACACAGGAGGACACGGCAAAGAACCAATGATAAGAATCATAGGCCGAAACGCAACAGAAACCGTCAACAAAGCAATAAAACTATCAAAAAAACACTAAAAAAACCAAAAAAACACTTTAATTTAATCCTAGATTTCGATTTTTTAATTTAAATTAGTAAGACCTATTTTATGTGTTCCGATACATTTTGTTCAATGGCCCGTTCACAGTAGACACATCGTAGTTTTACGGGGTTTTTGTTGATAACTTGGAACTCCGATTTTATCGGTTCATCGGTGTTTGAGATACAGTTCCGGTTTGGACATCTCACAACCTCTTTTATAAATTTCGGTAGATTTACTTTGTTTTTTTCAATGACCTCATAGTTACGTATGATATTTATGGTTCCTTCAGGAGCAATCAACGCTATCTTATCAACCTCATCTGAAGCAAGTTCTCTGTCCTCCACCTTCACAATGTCCTTTGTTTTGGTTTTAGCGGAAGGCACATTCATAGCGATCGAGACTATATCTTCTATGTTTTCATCGATACCTAGTATCTGAACAACTTTCAGTGCTGATCCAGCATCGATATGGTCAATTACAGTTCCATCCTTGATGGATCCAACTCTGAGGTCTTTATCATTCATCTAAAACGCCTCCTAAAATCATTTCTAGAAGCGCCATTCGGATGGTTACCCCATTTGCAGATTGTTCGAAATAGCAGGCTGCGTCAAGTTGATCCACTTCAGGATTGATTTCGTCCACTCGAGGTAATGGATGCATCAAGATTAAATCTTTTTTAGCCCCATTCAACAGTTTTTTATCAATTTTATAGCTTCCAGAGACCTTCTCATATTCATTTGGATCAGCAAACCTTTCTTCTTGAATACGGGTCGCATATAAAATATCTATATCTCCAATCAAACTCTCGATAAAACTAGATTTATGTATATCGGCTTTATTTCTCTTGATATCGTTAAGAATCTCGCTCCGAATTTCTAGTTGTGGTGGTGAAATCAAAAACAAGTTAACATCAAACATCGATAATGGAATTACAAGAGAATGAACTGTTCGACCATATTTCAAATCACCCATAACAGCGATATTCAACCCATCTATACGGCCTTTCTCCCTCCAAATAGTATACAAATCAGTTAATGTCTGTGTAGGATGTTCATTCGACCCATCTCCCGCATTGATAACAGGACAATCGACAAATCGAGCAGCCATCTTAGCCGCACCCTCTTTAGGATGCCTCAAAACCAATCCATCAGCATACCCTTCAATAACACGCACAGTATCTGCCAAAGTCTCCCCCTTCTTTATAGATGAAGCCCTAACAGAATCGATAGATATAACCTCACCACCCAGCCGTTTCATGGCGGTTTCAAAAGAAAGTTTAGTCCGAGTACTCGGTTCAAAAAACAAGTTAGCTAAAACCAAACCGGAAAGATCCACCCGCGGCCCTTCCTCCTTAATCCTTTGAGCATGAGAAAGAACCTCAAAAACCCCTTCCTTACTAAACTCCTGCATCGAAATTACATCACTACCACTAAACTTCATACAAATCAACACCAACAAACTTCAATCCAAAGTGATTCAACAGCCAAATCCTACACCAAAAACCCATTACCCCCACACAACTAAACATTTTCCCTTCAACCATCCCCTTTATTGTTAGGTGAGACAGCTTTAAACAACCAAAAAATCCCTATAAACGAAATTAAAAATCCTGGAACAAGTAAAAAATCATTATCAAACTTAAACATATACTCCACAAACACAGATAAGTATGCTAAAAACAAACCAATAAAAATAAATACAAAAGATATATTCTTCAATCCATCCTTACCGTCAAAAAAACTTTCAAACAAACAAAAACCTCCTGAAAAACACTTAAATCCTCTGTATAACCTCTACAGTTATCTCAAGTTCTTTACCAGTCTCCATATAAATCAATTCCTCCAGCTCCATTTTAAGGTTGTCAGGCGGTGGAGCAGTTGAGTATATAGATATAGTTGTAGAGACAGGTTCTTCAAACATTATATAATAACTCTCATATTGAAACTCAATACCTCTAAACGTAACCTCACCATAACCAGCAAGAACATCCTCAACAACCTCCTGCACCTCCCCTTCAAACGCATCATTGGTATACATATCATACGAAACACCAACAACCACTGTAGATGCAATAGCAATCAAAACCACATAAACAATACTCACCCGAACAAGATCCCTCTTAACCCAAACCTGCTTATAATACTCACTTGGCAAATACCCTTCAAACCTCAAAGTAAACGTCCCCGCCAAATTAAGGAACAACACATTAATCACAAGCAAAACCGAAGCACCAACAGCAATCAACGGATCTCCCAACGCAATACCAATACCAGCCACAGACGCAGGAGGAATAAGAGCAACAGCAATCATAACCCCAACAAGAGCAGTATTCAAACCAGCAGTCAACGAAAGCGCTCCCGCAACCCCCGAACCAACCGCTATAGCAATACTCAAAAAAGTCGGATAAATCCTCTCAACAATCTCATCAACCAACAACGGCTCATAAATCGGAGAAACCAAATTAAATTTAAACGCCAACCAAGCAAATACCGCCGAAGAAACAACAGCAACCAAAACCCCCATAACCTCAGAAACAATCGCCTCACGAAACAAACCACGATCCGCAAGAACAGTACCAACACCAGACGCCACAGCAGGCCCAATAAGCGGAGCAATAACCATCGAACCTACAACAACAGCAGTACTATTAAGAAGAATACCACAAGTAGCTATAACAGAAGAAACAATAGTTAAAACCAAATAAGTAGGAGTCAACTTCGCCATCTCACTAGTCTTAGCCTTCAACTCATCACGAGAAATCCTATCCTCCTCTTCCTCACGAGCCTCCTCCTTAATATCCTCAGCTTCCTCAGAAAGAAAAACCTCAACA
>NZ_MRZU01000004.1:27500-177500 GCF_002153915.1 Methanonatronarchaeum thermophilum | reverse complement strand
ATCAACATCACGAGCCAGAAAAACCTCCCTCCTAACATCCTGCCAACACTTATGCCTTAAAAAAACCCTCACCGGAATCTCCAAACCAAGAACCCTAGCTATACAAAATCTATGCCGACCAGTATTAAACAAAACCTCACCATCCCTACCAACATTCACAATAACCTCACCCAACTCAGGAAACCTCCTATTCGAAACCGGTTCAAAAGGCCCACCACCATTCATCTGCAACTCCGCCTGAGTCTTATACCCATTATCCCTAATATCAAAATAAAGCCTATCCAACCTCTCCAACTGATCATTAATACGATCAACACTCGTGTACCGACTACAAGAAATATCTAAAGTAACAACCTTTCTATAAAACTCAGTATCCTCCCACTCAACACCACCTACAAAACGCTCAACAAGAGAATTAAAAAAAACAAAATTCTCAAAATCTATCAAACAAAAATCCCTAAAACCCTCATTACTACCAAGATAAACCAAGCTCTCATCAGAAAAACACCTATCCCAATCACCATCCAAAACCCAACTACCCTTCCTAGCAAGCTTCGTATGAGCCCTAGGAACAAGAAGATACTCAACCTCACCAGGAAAAACCCTAATCAACCTATATGGATGCGAAATCAAACCAACCAAACCAGCCATTCAAATACAATATCTATAACTAAACCAACACATACTTTTCGCTAAAAAAACCAAACCCTGTTAACACAAACTCAATAAATTTATTTCCAAAAAACCAAATAAAACCCATTAATGTGGAAAATTGAAATACATAAAAATATAAAAGTAAACATCTTGTCTGGACAATTAAATATAACGTATATGTAGAATTTCATTTGAAGTAAAACTATATTAATTTCAAAATAATTCTTTAAAATTTATTAAACTGAGGAAGTTTTTTATTACGATTTTTTAACGTTGTTTTTATCCATTTTACTTTCTCTGGATATTCACCATTGTTTATCCATTTGTAGAAACTTTTTATAATTATCATGTAGTCTTTTTTTGTTGCTTCTTTGAAGTTGTATTCTATTTCTATTGCTATTATTTTAAGCGTGTTTAGGAGTTTGTGTTTTCTTGCTCCACTGTATCCATCGAGTACTAGGTCTCTATGGTATTTTATGAGTAGTTCTTTGTTTTTTTCTGTTATTTCAGTGTGGTTTTTAATTTTTTCTAATTCTATTTCAGCTTTCCCTTCATAATCCATTGTAGGCATTATTATATCACCAATTATCATTGTATTCTCCAGAATAGCATTGAAAACGGCTTGATTTATCAAGAAATATCAAAAGATATATTTTTGAAATAGCTACGGCTACCTATTCTGGTGAAGGGCGTTAAACTTTAAAATAGACGCCGGGACTGGGATTTGAACCCAGGTGATGCGGCAAGCATCAACGGGTCTCGAACCCGCCGCATTAGTCCTGGCTCTGCCATCCCGGCATTAGTTGTGTATTGGTGGGGTAGGTTTATTTTATTTTCTTTTTTTTTGTTTTTGGCCATTAAACTTAATTCGTTTGAGAATGAATAGGCTTTGGTTGTTGGGCCGGTAGGGTAGCCTGGTATCCTTCCACCCCGGGGCGGTGGTAACTCCGGTTCGAATCCGGGCCGGCCCATGGTGTTTTTTGTTTTTCTGTTGGTTTTTTGTTTTTTATGGGAAATTGTTTAGTTGTTTGGTTTGGAGTTTTTATGTGTGGTGTTTTGTATGGTTTTGGGTTTTAATTGGGTTGGTTTGGTTGGTGTTTTTTATGATTTTTTTATGTATTTTTTTGGCTGGTTGTTTTTGGATGGTTGGAGGGAGGTTTTGGGGGAGCGGGCTGAGGGTTGTGTGCTTGAGGTTGGTGTTGGTACTGGTTTGAATTTGCCTTTTTATCGTGGTGTTGATGGTGTTGTTGGTGTTGATTCTAGTTTGGGTATGTTGGGTAGGGGTGTTGATCGTTGTTTGGATTTGGATGTTGGTTTTGATGTTAGTTTTTTGTTGATGTCTGTGGAGAGTCTTGGTTTTAGGGATAGTTGTTTTGATACGGTTGTTTCGTCTTTTTTGTTGTGTAATGTGGATTCGGGTAGGGGTTTAGGTGAGATTGAGAGGGTTTTGAGGCCTGGTGGTCGTTTGTTGTTGTTGGAGCATGTCAGGCCTGAGAATAGGTTTCTTGATTTTTTGTTTCGTTTGGTTAATCCAGTTAGTGTTTGGGTTCTTGGTGATGATTTGAGGGGGGAGCCTGTTAAGTATCTTGAAGAGAGGGGTTTTAGGATTGATTGTGTTAAGCGGTTTGGGGGGTTTTTATTGTTCGTTGAGTGTAGGGTTGAGTGATTATTCTTGTTCTTTTAGTAGTTTTAATGCGTCTTTGCATGCTGCTACTGCTGGTGCTCCTGATGTTATGAATATTACTTCCATCAGTTCCATTATTTCTTCTTTGGTGGCTCCATGGTTTAATGCGCTTTTCATTCTTACTTTTGTGCATGGTTCGCATTGTTGTGAGGCGACTACTGCCAGGGAGATTAGGTCTTTTGTTTTGGCTGATAGTGCTCCGTCTTCTAGTAGTCTTTTGTTGCACATGTTGTATCTTTTTAGGTTTTCTGGGTCTACGTCTTCTATTACTTGGAGTATTTCTGGTAGGAAGCCCATTTTTCCTTCCATTTCGTTTAGTAGGTTGTTTGGGTTTTTGTTATGTTTCATTTTATCACATTTTGTTTATTTGTTTGTTATGTTATATCTGGTTTAGTGTTTTTGGTTTTTGGAGTTTGGGTTTTTGTGGGTATTTTTAGTTTGAATTTTGTTTTGTTGTTGGTGTTTTCGAGTTGTATGTTGATGTTTATGTGTTGGGCTATCTGGTTTATTAGGTAATATCTTACTCCCCAGACTCCTGTTGTGTTTCCTTTGTATGTTTGGCCTGAGAATAGTTTTTGGATGTCTTTGTGTAGTTTTTCTCCGTCGTCTTGTAGTTCTATTGTGTTTGTTTTCTGGTTTTGGTTTAGTGTTATTTCGATGTTTTTTGGTGTGGTTGTTTGTTTTCTGGTTTTTATTATTTGTTTGATCAGTGTTTTTAGGTCTTCTGTTGTTTCTCCGGTTACTGGTTTTTTTGGTAGTTTTTTCTGTATATTTAGGTTTTGGTTGGTTTTTTGGTTGTTTATTTCGATTATTGATTCTTTGATGGTTTTTGTGAGGTCTATTTGGGTTGTTTGGTTTTTTTCTTCTATTTTTTCGAGTGTTTTTGTTAGTTTTAATGTTTCGTATATCTCGTTGCATGTGTTTTTTGCTTTTTTTATGTGTTCTTGTTGTTCTTTAGGTAGTTCTTCTGCTGTAATTAGTTGTAGGTGACCCCATACTGTCTGGTTTTTGCTTGCAAGGTCTTGTCGTAGCAGTGTGGAGAGAAATTCTTTTCTTTTCTCTGCGTCCCATCTTTTTTTGGCTTCAGATATCTTTTCCACCTTCAGTTTTTGGAAAGTAGAGTTTAGGTGCCCTATCAATATACTGATCAATAGGGAAAGCAAGAAGAATAGAAATAAGTTTAAAAAGGTTATTTCAAGTGTTATTAACATTAGGTCTCTAAAATGTAAAACGTACACGATTAAGACAGTGATTGTTGCTAGGATGCTTGGTATTACGTTTAAAGTTCTTATATAAAACCCACTTGTTAAAACAAGTGCGACTAGAACAAGGAATAGGGGGTATACTGAATCAAAAACTAATATCAATGTATAGATGAGGATTCCAGTTAGTATGAAAGTTATTATCGAGAGTATGTTTTTTTCCTGGAATTTAAGACCCCAAACCCATTTTAAGAAATAATGGCTGTTCATGTTGATTTCTTCCTTTACGTTTTTTTGGTGTTTAACTCGCTTTACTTTGATTTATAGTATAATGTTATCTTAAGAAATTGTTTATAGTGTTTTGGGTTGTTTATAGGATTCTCGATATATTTTTTAGTTCTATATCTATTTATTCTTAAAATAGTTTCATATTGTTAATAATTATCTCTAATCAGGACTATAACCATCTTTTTTAGGGAGAAAATACAGCCTGATAGATATAATAGCCATAGAGAAAGATTGTTTAAATAGCAGTAGACGTCTGTTTGACCAAAACCTGTCCAAAAAAAACAAGTATGGGCAAAATAAGGCAGCAAAAGGTATGCCTTAAACCAACATGTAGTTGGATGGGTAGGTTCACGGGGAATTCTAATCAACGATACCAATGAGTTCACCCAAAAAATATGTACCCTCGTATGTTAATTAGCCTTTATACATGAAACAAAATTTGATTATTGGTGTTATCTTGGTTTTCCTGTTAGTTCTTTCTGCGGGAGCTGTCGCTGCAATTCCAGCTGCAGACAACCCAACGGTAGATAAAGACAACCAAGCACCAGAAACACCAGCAATGGATAAAGAAGCCCCAGGCCAATCCGACAAACATCCTCTTGATGACCCTGAACACCCAGGTAATGTAAACCAGAATGCAACTGAAAACGTACCTGATTTTGTATTGGATTTCTTGCCTTTCACACTGGATTTAGAGGCATATGTGGTTAACGAGGACACGGGTACAGAGTATGATGGAATCCAGGAAGCGTTAGAGAATGTAAGTGAAGGTGACGAGCTGGTTGTTTATGGTGAACACGAAGAGAATGTAATAATTCAAACCGATGATGTTACATTGACTGCAGCCACCACCCACAGCTCAACTATTGATGGAACGGTAACAGTTGAAGCAGACGGAGTTACAGTGGAAGGATTGACGATAACATCTGATGCTCCTGTAGTTGTTGAACCACGAGGGGAAAACATAACAATAGATAACAACATCATAGAAACTACCAAGGACCTTGATGGAACTGCTGCCTTAGCAATAGGGGAGTGGTTTGGTATCGAGTTTTTCTCTGGTGATTTAAAGATAACTGATAATGAGTTGACAGGCGCCATAGGCTTATATGTGAGTGATGAACAGAACTCTGATTCAGAGATAACAATTAATAACAACACTGTGAACGATGCAGGAGATGAAGCAATCTGGATTGCAAGTCTTGAAGATGAAGAAACAGGTGAGATAGTCTCTGATTTAGATGTTGATGATAACATCGTTGGCGACCTTGGAATAAACACTACAAAAATGCTTTAATGGGGTTTTTCACTCCCCTACATATTTTTCTTTTATTTTCTTGTTTTTTATATTGAATTGTTTTAGGGGTTTTTTGGGTTAAAAAGGGATTTGTTGAGTGGTTTTTTGATATTTTGTATTTTAAGCCTCGAGCGGGATTCGAACCCGCGGCTTGTGGCTTTTTCTCTTTTGATACGAAGCCACCGCTCTAGCCAACTGAGCTACCGAGGCGTTTTTTATTGTTTTGTCATGAATTTTTTTCTGGATGTTTTTAGGGCTTGTAGTGCTGGGAGTTTTTTGTTTGTGAAGAATTGCATTAGGGCTCCGCCTCCTGTGCTTATGTGGTCGAATGCTTTTCGGGGGCATGTGTCTTCGGCTGCGGTGCATATGTGGCCGCCTCCTATTAGTGTGTATGCGTTGAGTTCTGATGCTGTTCTTACGAGTTCTTTTGTTCCTATTGCGAAGTTTTCTTTTTCGAATACTCCTGCGGGTCCGTTCATTACTATTGCTTGGCAGTTTTTGAATTGTTCTGTGAAGTCTGCTATGGTTTCTATTCCGATGTCTTGTATCATTTTGTTTTGTGGTATTTTTGTGATTGGTATGTCTTTTCTTTGTCCGTTTTCTTCGATTGCTACGTCTTTTGGGATTTCTATTTTGTTTTTGTGTTTTTTGAGTATTTTTTTGGCTTTTTCTATTTGTTTTGTGTCTGCTATTTCTTTTATGAAGTCTGTGTTTGGTTTTCCTATTTTGTGTCCGCTGGCTTTTATGAAGGTGTTTGCTACTACTCCGGTTACGTATATTTTTTCGGCTGTTTTGTTTTCTAGTAGGTGGTTTATTACTTTTATACTGTCTTTGATTTTTACGCCGCCGAGAACGAAGTATGTGTTTTTGAATTCTTTTTTTATTTTTTCGAGTGTTTGGATTTCTTTTTCCATTAGGCAGCCGGATATTGCGGGTATTTTTTGGGGGAATCCTACTATTGATGGTTGTGATCTGTGTGCAGCGGCGAATGCGTCCATTATGTAGTAGTCGAAGTAGGGGGTTAGTTTGTTTACTAGTATTGTTTCTCCTTGTGTTTGGGGGTCTCTTTGTAGGACTTCTTCGGAGTAGAATCTGACGTTTTCTAGAAATATTATGTCGCCTTTTTCCATTTGCTGGATTTTTTGTCGTGCTCGGGTTCCGAATATGTCGTCTACGTATTCTACTGGGCGTTGTAGTATTTCGCTTAGTTTTTTTGTGTGTTGTTCGGTTGTTGTGAAGTCTTTTCTTCCTGGCCTGCTTTGGTGTGCTATGACTGCTATTTTGGAGTTTCTTAGTTTGTTGAATGTTTGTTTGTGGGATCTGAATCTATTGTCGTCTAGGATTCTTTTTGATGAGGGGTCTATTGGTGAGTTTACGTCTATTCTGACTAGTATTGTTTTTCCTATTGTGTTTACATCTTCTATGTTTAGGTATTCCTTGTCTGGCAATTTTTTCTCCTAATTTCTTTGTGTTTTTATTTTGTTTTTGGTTGTTTTTGGTTTGTTTTAAAGGTTGGTTCAGGTTTATATTAAATTTGTTTTCTGGGTTAGTTTTTTGGTTTTTTGTTCTATTTGGCCTGGTTTTGGTTTTTTTCTTGCGATGTTTGTTTTTATTCCTGTTTGGGCTACTGCTTCTGCGACTTTTGGTACTACTCTGGGGTCGAGTGGTTTTGGTATTATGTAGTTTTCGTTGAATCCATTTAGGTCTTCGTTTGGGTATAGTTTTTTTAGTTTTTTAGGTATTGGTTGTTTGGCAAGTTTTGCTAGTGCTTTTGCTGCTGCGATTTTCATTTCTTCGTTTATTTCTTTTGCTCTTATGTCGAGTGCTCCTCTGAATATTCCTGGGAATCCTAGGGCGTTGTTTATTTGGTTTGGGTAGTCGCTTCGTCCTGTTCCGACTATTTTGGCTCCGGCTTCTAAGGCTTTTTCTGGATATATCTCTGGTTCTGGGTTGGCCATTGGAAATACTATTGGGTTTTTGGCCATGTTTCTAACCATTTTTTTGGTTACTACGTTTGGTATGGATAGGCCTATGAAGAGGTCTGCGTTTTCCATTGCTTTTTTTAGGTCGCCTTGTTTGTTTTCGGGGTTTGTTTTTTCTGCGATTTCTTTTTTGTATTTGTTCATGTTTTTTTGGCGGTTTTTATAGATTATTCCTTGGCTATCGCATTGTATTATGTTTTCAGCTCCGGCGTCGAGTAGTATTTTTGTTATTGCTATTCCTGAGGCTCCTGCTCCGTTTATAACTATTTTTATATCTTTTATATCTCTATCAGTTAGTTCTAGAGCATTGTATACCGCGCCTAACACAATCACTGCGGTTCCGTGTTGGTCATCGTGGAACACAGGTATGTCCAGAGTTTTCTTAAGTTCTTCTTCGATTTTAAAGCATTTTGGCGCCTTTATATCCTCTAGGTTGATTCCTCCATATGTTGGTTCTATTGCTTGAACGGTTTTAATTATATCTTCAGGGTTTTTTTGATTTAGACATAATGGGTAGGCATCAATTCCAGCAAAATGTTTAAAAAGAAGTGCTTTTCCCTCCATAACCGGCATTGATGCTTCAGGCCCTATATCTCCTAATCCAAGCACCGCTGAACCATCACTCACCACAGCTACTGTGTTCGATTTGTTTGTATAATCGTATACTTTGTCTTTATCTACATCGATTTCTCTTGACGGTTCAGCAACACCCGGCGTATAAGCAAGACTTAGGTCTTCCTGACTTTTCAAGTCCACTTTACTCTTTATCTCAATTTTCCCGCCCTCATTATACTTCAATGCTTTTTCCTTAAAATCCATATTAACACAACTAACTAAACAGATACACTAAATCAAACTACGGAAGTCTAAACTAAACTAAGTTAAGTAAATTAAATTAAATTAAATTAAACTATATTCTATTGGGTTGTTGGGTGGGTTCTTTGTGTTATGGTGGGTGTGGTGGTTTTGTTGGTTTTTTGTTTTTGTTTTTATTTTATTCTTCGTTTTTTATTTCCATTTGGGTGTTGCCTACGTTTTGGGCTAGTCTTTTTGATATTCGTCCGCTTGCGATTCCGCATGCTGTGGCTATTGCTGGTGGTACGAAGCATTGGGATTCAGAGTCTTTTCGCATTTCGTTTAGGGGTGAGTTGTTTGTGATTCCCATTGCTTCTCTTTTTGTGAGAACCATTTTTTCTCCTATGAGGGTTTTTATTTGGCTGCATGTTGTTTCGACTGTTACAACTATGTCTTCGCCATCCTCGTTGGCTTTTATTTTGTGTGTGTGGTCACATATTGGAGCTTTTAATTCGATTTCTACCATTTTTTTCCTCTTATTAATTAAATATCTCTGATGTTCTTAAAATAAACTCAAGGTTATAAATCAATTCCCTTAACGATGTTAGTTTTTTTGGTAAGAATGATTTTGTATTGAGTTCTAGATTCTGTTGTGTTTTTATGGATTGGTTGTTTGGGCCGTTTATGGATCGGATGGTTGTGCTTTTCACCAGGATTGTGCCGTTTATAATCTTGGGTGTTGTGGGTGCGAACATCTTAATTAAGTTTGGTTTGCTGGATAAACTGGCTTTTCTTTCTAGGCCGTTTATTAGGTGGGGGAATCTCTCGAAGGAGTCTGGGGCTGCAGTAACCACCTTGCTTGGTAGTGGGTCTGCTGGTTATGCGATGTTGGCTGGTTTTTATGAGGATGGGTTTGTCAGTGAAAGGGAGGTGATTATAACAGTTATTTCAGGGACTTTTTTTGGATATTTAAGCCATATACCTACTTTTTATTTGCCTGTAGTTCTCCCTTTATTAGGTCTGTATGCTGGAGGGATATATATAGTGTTTCAGATTGGTATTGCGTTCCTAATTACTGTGATAGGTATTTTATTAGGGTGGAGGTATCTTGATGGGGCTGTAACCCATGCTCAAAAAGAAGAGGTTAATGAGAAGGTTGTGGATCGATGGAGTGCTATTCGGGATGGTGTTTCTAAGTCGATTCCAACGTTAAAGAAAATTTTGTTAAGAGTGGTTTTAGTTTACACAATTGCTAACCTACTTATCTCACTTAACTTATTTGACGAAATTATTCATTATATAGAGCCAGTTACACAGATATTTGGATTGCCTCCTGAGGTTTCAACAATCGTTGTTGTCAGGATAGCCGATGTAACCAGTTCAATAACATTAGCCGGTGAATTATTGGCCGATGGATCGGTAACACCGATCTATGCCGTTGGAGGACTGCTTGTAGGAAGTTTATTCTCAATGGCTGTATTTCTAGCGAAAAGTAGCTTACCCAACTATATAGCCTATTTCGGTCCAAAGCTCGGAACTAAAGTCGCTATATACAACTTCATGACGAACATCATGGTCACTGCTATAGCAATTTACGTGCTATTCAGCTTTATCTAAAGATTCTTCTCAGATTTCAGTTAGAAAGAATCTACGGGTCTATATGGATAGCGTTAATTTTTTCCATAGGGATTTGTTTGGTTTATTTTTATGGTGGTTCTGGGGGATCTTAATTTTTTTATTTTTTTGTTGTGTCTTATGGTTAGGTGGTTTGTTTGGAGTGAATTTTTTAGGTAAGGGTGTTGTATTGGATATAAGTTTTTGTGGGTCTTATATTACATATGGTTGGGTGGTTTGTTTGAATAAAATTGATTTGGTTATATCTAGGATGGAGCGGTTTATTGAGGATTTGAGGGATGACAAGGATTTTGAGATATTGGGTATGATCCATAGGAAGTTGGAGTCTTCATTGCTTCCTTTCACAGATATATATGAACGGGATGGTGTTCTGTTGGTGGTTATGGATGTTCCTGGTTTTTCAAGGGAAGAAATTGAAGTTAGAGTTAAGAATGGTAGTAGGTTGTCTGTTAGTGGAAAACGTGAGAAAGAGCTTGCTAACTACTTGATGGATGGAAGGGCGCTTGAGTTTGAAACAGAACTACGTCTTCCTTGCGAGGTAATGGATGAGGGTGAAGCTAAACTTGAAAACGGTGTTTTAACTGTAGAGCTGGAGAAAGTGGAGGATGAAGGTAGCTCTATAGAGATACAGTGAGTTACGAAAATTAATTGGGTTTTGTCTGGTGTTTAGAGGGGGTATGTATGTTTGTTGGCATGTATTAATCTGTCTGTAAACCGAATATTGTTATAGAAGCTTTATGACTAGAGATAAAGATCCTTTTGATGAGTTGTTTGAGAAAATTCTAAGGGATTTCTTCGATAGGGATGGAAAGCAGGGGGAGATGGGTTTTGTTGATATTTTTGAGGAGATGTGGCCCCAGTTTAGTGAGGTTGATGAAGAGTTGTTTAGAGAGGCTGTTGAAAAAAGACGTTCTGATGAAGGGCCTTTTAGGTTTGGGTTTTCTGTTCGGATGGATCAGTCTGGTGAGCCTGAGATAAGGAGTTTTGGAGACCGAGTTAAGGATGAGGGTCGTGGGCCTTTGGTCGATGTATTCGATGAGGGCGAGCAGGTTACTGTAACTGCTGAAATACCTGGTGTTGATGAGGAAGATATATCGGTTGTTGTTCAAGACAGTAGGCTTCTTATAGAGGCGGAGAGTGAATCAGATAGGTATTACAGAGAAGTTGAGTTACCTAGGTCTGTTGACAGGGAATCAATGGATATGGATTA
The DNA here is from genome assembly GCF_002153915.1 of Methanonatronarchaeum thermophilum. NCBI lineage: Archaea > Methanobacteriati > Methanobacteriota > Methanonatronarchaeia > Methanonatronarchaeales > Methanonatronarchaeaceae > Methanonatronarchaeum > Methanonatronarchaeum thermophilum. Next base: position 166,753 of record NZ_MRZU01000004.1, on the reverse strand, counting down.
CAAGAACGGTGTTTTAAGCCTAAGATTCAAGCCTAAATAAGACATTAGTTAAGTGGAGGGGGCAGAACTTCTTGATTACATTTTTGTTGTTGCCCACAAGCTAGAACGAATTAATTGATAGTTGGAGATACTATGGATACTGAAGGAGTTTGGGAAAGAATTAAAGAGCTGAAGCCGGTTGTGGATGAAGAGATTAAGAAAGTTATTCCGAAGAACCATGATATCGATCATCTCTATGAGGAAGTGCACTATCACCTAGGTACCGGTGGTAAACGTTGGAGGCCGGGTCTGTGTATAATGACTTGTGAGGCGCTTGGTGGTAGTAAAAAGGAGGCATTGCCTTTTGCCGCTGCAATCGAGATAATCCATAACTTTTCTTTGATACACGATGACATCCAGGACAGGGATGAATATCGTCGAGACCACCCAACAGTTTGGAAGCGGATAGGTATCGCCCGCGCGATAAATGTGGGTGATGGGATGTTCGCAAAAGCATTCGTATCTGCAGCCCGTGGAGAAGAAGTCGGGCTTACAGATAAAACAAACTTCAAATTAATGAAACTCCTTTCACACGTGGTCACCGAACTAACAGAAGGACAGGCCATGGACATCAACTCTCGAGAAAAAACTGAGATAACCGAAGAAGAATACATGCAGATGATCTCTAAAAAAACAGGTGCCTTAATAAGCGGAAGTGTATATGGAGGCGCTTTAATAGCTGGAGCCCCAGAAAAAGTAAGGCAGGAAGTAAAGAAGTATGGTGAAAACATAGGGTATGCCTTCCAGATAGCAGACGACTTACTTGATTTCCAAGAAGGAAAAGGCCGTGGAGGCCAAGTAGGAAATGATATACGTGAAGGAAAAAGAAGCTTGATGGCAATCCATTACATCCATAACTCAGATAATCCAGAAAAATTCATCGAGATACTTGAAAAACCCCGTGAAAAAACAACAAACCAAGATGTTGAAACAGCAATCAAACTTCTTGAACAGGAAGGTTCGTTAGAATATGCCTCCCAGAAAGTCGATCAATTGATAGAACAAGGTATAAAACACCTAAAACCACTACCAGAAACAAAAAACAAAGAATACCTAATAGGAATGGCAGAGTTCATCTCAGAAAGAGATTTCTAAAAAACTTAAATCAAAAAAATACAGCCAAAATAGATCAAAACAAAACACCTACCAACCCATGCAGTATAACACTGTGTTTTATGAATTAGGTTAAGTGGTTTAACGCCTAAATATTCTTTATTGGGTTTTGCATGGCTGTTTTATTCGACCTTGATGGAACTCTCTGCGGGGTTGAAAAGTCTCGTAAAGAGATATTAAGTCGGTGTATAGAGAAATGTGGTTTGCCAGAGATAAGTAGAGAGGAATATCTGGATGCACATGATTATGTATCTCAGAACTTTAAAATCGAAACAAGGTTTCCCATCTTTAAAGCTGTTTTTAGGAATAAGGGTTTCGACGACATGACTAAAGTGATGGAACTATCTTCTCTGTATCGATCCATGGTTTTAAAAAACCTATATCTATTTCAAGACGCTATAAAGGTTTTAGAAAATATTAAAGACGACAAAATACTTGTAACAAACGGACCAGACCTCATTCAGAGAGAAAAAACTCGTTTTCTAAACTTAAACAGACATTTTAATTGCATAGTTACATCCGGCGAGGTTGGATTTGCCAAACCAAACCCCCACATCTTGAAGTACGCGAAAAAGAAATCCAACTCCACCCCAACCATCTACATAGGGAACTCAATAGAACATGATATCGTTTGTGCAAACAGGTATGGAATCAAATCGATACTAAAAACAAACAACGAGAAAACATACTCCAGAGATATAGAGCCAGACTACTCTATAAAACAGCTCATCGAGCTAAAAAAAATACCTGAAATCCCCTTTAAAAATTAAAACCCCAATACGGAAACACAAAAAAATTCAAAAAAATTGGTGAATTATTTGATTGAAGTTCAAAACCTACACAAACGGTATGACAACATACATGCTGTAGACAACATCTCCTTCAATGTAAAAGATGGAGAAATATTCGGTTTATTAGGACCCAACGGTGCTGGTAAAACAACAACGATAGGCATGCTTACAACAGAGATACGGCCTACCGATGGCGATGTCAACATAAATGGATTAAATGTTGTTAAAAACCCTCTGGGAGTGAAAATGAAGATAGGTGTTGTCCCACAACACAGAAGCCTTGACAAAAAACTCTCAGGAAGAGAAAACATCTCCATAATGGCTCGAGCATACGGAGTGAAAAACAGAAAAAAACAGATTGACGACGTATTAAGAATGGTCGGACTACATGACCGTGGAGACGACAACATAAAAGAATATTCAGGCGGTATGCTACAGCGACTACTCATAGCCCGCGCTCTAATACACGAGCCAGACATAATCTTTCTAGACGAACCAACAATGGGTTTAGACCCCCATGCTAGACGCTCAATATGGCAGAAAATCATAGAGCTAAACGAAAGAGGAAAAACCATGGTATTGACCACCCACTACATGGAGGAAGCCGACGCCCTATGCGACCGCGTAGCAATCATGAACGAAGGTAAAATAGTTGGTTTAGATAGTCCAGAAAACCTAAAGAAAAAAGGGCCAGCAGAAAACGTAATCAAAATAGGTTTAGACGACGTACATCCAGAACTAATCGAAAAACTAAATAAAATAACAGGTGTCAAAAAAATACAGACAGTCGAGGGAGCCCGAACAATGGAACTGCATATATATGCAGAAAAAGGCGAAGAACTCAGTCCAATCTTAATTGATGAAATAAAAACAACCGGCCTCACAATACACTCCCTAGATATCAGAAAACCAACACTAGAAGACGTATTCATCAGCCTAACAGGTGAAAAACTAGGGTAATAACCACCTAACCTAAAAAGAGACAGCTTAAAAATACATTTTTCAAGCCAACAAAAACATTAAACAGATCTAAACAGGAAAAGAAGATAAATAAGTTAAATGAACCCAATAGTTATGTTAGGTTTTCAGACCACCTATAGATATTAATTGTTATTTAGTTAGTTAATTGGAGGAATACATATAGATTTTAATGAGTTTAAATGGAGTTTAAGAGCTGCGTACGCGGTTTTTATAAGGGATCTGTTGGTGTTTAGGAAAGACCTTCGTGGAAATTTAATGAGAATTCTTGGCCAGCCATTGTTTTTCCTCATAGTATTTGGTTTACTGTTACCACAACTAGATGTATTCATGGTGGACTACATAGAGATATTGGTTCCAGGTATAATTGCTATGACCGCGATGTTGGGTGCTATGCGTAGTGTAGGTGGTGAGATAGGTATCAGTTTCGATCACGACCAAGAGATCCGGGCACACATCTTACTTCCATTAACAATGGCAAGTTTGGCTCTTGAAAAAATCATATACGGAATGTTTCAAGGAGTTTTTTCAGGGCTCGCAGTTTTAGTATTAGCTGTATTTCTATTCCCTGAAACATTTACTCTGACAGTTACATCACTGGTAGTGCTGTTGATTATATTTATGGCGACAGGAATAATCTTTGGAGCAATGGGTCTTGGTATAGGAAGTTATTTCAAACCACCTGAAATCATGTTCGAAGTAATGTTTCTGATAACGATGCCTATGATGTTTCTAGGTGCGACATTCTATCCGGTGGACATGATAAAGGAGATAAGCATAGTGTTATACTACTTCACATTCGCAATCCCACTCACATATGTAAGCGAGTCTATAAGGGTGTTTATAGCGCCAGAAACAGCAGGACTATCCCTACTTGCATGCATAATCGGTTTAGTTGTAAGTATATTGGTATTTATACCGATAGGAATTTGGGGATTTAAAGAAAGAGCTATAAAATAACCCAAAACCTATAAAATTTATTAATTTTTTATTTCATTTCATTTCATTTCATTTTATTTCATTTGTTGAAGGTATGTTGTCAAGTGTTTCAGCGTGTTTTATAGCTTTTATAACTGAACTTTCTACCGCGTGTGTTGCTAAAAACCCTACATAATCAAGCTTAGTTTTTTTATCTCCAGTTGAAACTGTGTATATTGTGTCTCCGTCCGGCATCATATGGCTTGGTTGGATTGTTCTTGCATATCCATCGTGTGATGTTGATGCCAGTCGACATAGTTCTCTTCGAGTTAGGTCTGCGTTTGTTGTGATGGTGGTTATCGTTGTGTTGGTTCCTAATATTCTCTGGTTCATTATTTTATCCATTACGCATTCTAAATCTACTATCTCTCCATCTATCTGTGCTCCAGCGATGAACTCTCCGGTATTTGGATTTATGATGTTGCCAGCTGAGTTAACCGCTGTGAACGCTCCAACCTTTATTCCATTTTTCTCGATTAAGTGGTATCCGAAACCACCTTTCATAGCGTGTTCCATTCCCAATAGTTTCCCTACGGTTGCACCTGTGCCGACGCCAACATTACCGCTTTCGATCTCTTGACTTGCGTTCTCAGCTGCAGAATAACCCATCTCACTATCTGGTCTTTTTTCTGCACTTCCGATCCCTAGGTCAAGTATTACGGCGGCAGGAACAATCGGTACCTTGGTGTCTCCTACATCAAGCCCTACCTGTCTTTCTTCAAGAAACCTCAACACCCCACCCACCGAAGCAAGTCCAAAACTACTTCCACCAGTCATAACGATAGCATTAACGTCATAGTCTGCTGAACTGGGTTTTAAAAGAGAAGCACCTTTCGTGCCAGGAGAGCCACCACGGACTGAAACCCCAGCCTTAGATCCTTCAGGCAACAAAAAAACTGTACATCCAGTAGCATCTTCCTCCGAAGATGCATGTCCAACACGCAGACCACTAAATTCATCAAGCTCTATCTCATTCATAAATAACCACACATGATTTACATAGATTTTCCAGTTTTAGAATATCTACAGCCTTACCACTAGATATTCGTTTATCGGTAAGGTTTTTTGTTTAAAACGGGATATATCTATAAATTAATCTCATTAATTATATTAGGAAATTAGTTTATTATTTGAGATAGAAATTTTGGTGTTATTTATGGCAAGATTCCCAGAAGCTGAAGACAAATTATTTGGCGTAAAGATATGTATGAAGTGCAATGCTAGAAACCCTAAGAAATCAGTTAAATGTCGGAAATGTGGATATAAAGGCCTTAGAATTAAATCGAAAGAAGGTAGAGGATGAACGTAAGAAGAATCTTTGACAGTGAGTCAGGGATTCATCTGACCTTAATCGATCCTGATGAACAAACTCCAGCTAGAGCCGGTGAAATAGCTGTTGAAGCAATGTCTGGTGGTTCAGACGGCATTATGGTTGGTGGGTCCACAGTATCTGGCCAATCAATAGTCGATGAAACCGTTAAGGAGGTGAAGGAAAAGGTTGACCTACCAGTAATACTTTTCCCGCAAGATACCTCCGGCCTTACAGGTAGGGCCGATGCGGTCTTCTTCATGAGCCTACTGAACTCAAGAGAACCTATGTACATAACTGGAATGCAGATGCGGGGCGCACCTATAATTAAGAAATTAGGTTTAGAGCCACTTCCAATGGCTTACTTGGTTATAGAGCCCGGTGGAACCGTTGGCTACATAAGTGATTCACGCCCTATACCCCGGGAAAAACCTGAGATAGCTGCTTCTTATGCACTTGCTGGAGAGTATATGGGTATGGATTTCATATACCTCGAGGCTGGGTCAGGAGTTACTGAACATGTGCCTTTAGATATGATTGGAGCCGTAGCTAAAACAACAAACTCAAACATAATAGTTGGCGGTGGGATAAGAACCCCAAAACAAGCAAAGAAGGTTGTGGAAGCCGGAGCCGACATAGTAGTCACCGGGAGTTTGGTTGAAGAAATAGATGATGTAGAACAAACAATTTCAAAACTCACCGACGCAATTCATAAATAAAAAAATTATTTTGGTTTTTTATGGCTAAACGAACCGTATTGGTTGTAGCAACCTCAAGTCACGCTGGTAAAAGCACAGTAGTCACAGGGTTATGTCGACTGTTATCACGAAACAACATCTCGGTCGCTCCATTTAAAGGCCAGAACATGTCAAACAACGCTCGTGCAGTTCCCTCCACAACCTCAGATAATGGTTGGGGAGAGATAGGAATCTCCCAATACGTTCAAGCAAGAGCTGCAGGCATAACCCCCAACACAGACATGAACCCAGTTCTACTCAAACCACGTGGAGATGGGGAAAGCCAGCTAATACTATCCGGCAACCCAATCGACCACTACCAAGCCACAAAATACTACGAAACACATTGGGCAAAAGCCAGAGAAGAAGCTGAAAACGCATACAAACGGCTATCGAAAAAACATGACGTAATTATATGTGAAGGTGCAGGAAGCATAGGAGAGATAAACCTACACCACAGAGACATAGCCAACATAGAAACTGCCAGATACACAAACGCAGACATAATATTAATAAGCGATATAGAGCGTGGTGGAGCTTTCGCAAGCCTCTATGGAACAATAGAACTACTACCAAAAGACATAAAACAGAAAGTCACTGGATTTATAATAACTAAATTCCGTGGACAAAAAGAAATCCTAGAACCTGGAATCGAAAAACTCGAAGAAATAACAGGAATACCTGTATTAGGAGTCATACCATACGACGACCCAGAACTACCTGAAGAAGACAGCGTATCACTACCTCCAAAAAATAAAAAAACAAGCTTCGGAGAAGACAACACACCCCCACACCAAACAATAAACATAGGGATAATCAGACTCCCCCACATATCAAATTTCACAGATTTCCAACCCCTCCAACAAAAACCAGGAACCAAAATAACATACCTCCCGATCAACCAAAAAATACCAAAAGATATAGACGCCCTAATCATACCTGGAACAAAAAACACAGTAAACGACCTACAGACAATAAAAAAAACCGGCCTAACCCAAGAAATAAAAAAATTCAACAAACCAATAATCGGAGTTTGCGGTGGATACCAAATGCTAGGAATGCAAATAACAAACGCAGACATCGAAGGAACCGACAATAAAAAAACAATCGAAGGCCTAAAACTACTTCCAACCAAAACCGAATTCAAACCCGAAAAAAAAGTAAATGAAGTAGAAATAGAAGTAAACATAAACAAAGGACTTCTAAAAGGCACCAAAGACACAATACATGGATACGAAATCCACATGGGTCGAACCAAACACCTAAAACCCCTACACCAACCATTAGAACCCGGTAGTGCAGAACACAACAACGTATTAGGCACCTACATACACGGCCTATTCGAAAACCAAAAAATAACAAACACACTAATAAACCAAATATACAAAAAAACCAACAAACCAAAACCAAAACAAACCAAAAAAACCAAAAACCCACTCGACAAAGCAGCAGACCTAATACAACACAACACCAAGATAGAAAAAATATTCCCAAAACTCAAAAACCAAATCAAATCAAATAACAAAAAAACCAAACCACGGTAAACCATACTAAAAAAAATAAAAGAAACTTAAATTTCAAATTAAAAAACATCGACCGTGATTTAAAATGACCAGCAAACTAGAAACCCTTAAAATATCAAGAAATGACGTAAAAAACATAATCGATATAAAAGACATTATAGACGCCGTTGAATCCGCGTTTAAACAGTTTGGAGACAAAAAAGTTCAGATGCCGCCTAAAGCATATCTATACTTCAACCAATATAACGGAGACTACCGAACAATGCCAGGCTACCTAGAAGACGAAGACATAGCTGGATGCAAACTAGTCAACTCACATCCCGAAAACAAAGAACACCCAACAGTAATGGCAGTACTAATATTAGTAGATACAGAAACAGGATACCCATACTGCATAATGGATGCAACGGAACTAACCGCATACCGTACCGGAGCCGCAGGAGGAGTAGCAGCAAAATACCTATCAAGAGAAAACTCAGAAACAATCGGGCTAGTAGGCGCCGGAGTCCAAGCAATAACACAACTAAAAGCCGTAAACACAGTCCGAAACCTAAAAAACGTCAAAATATACGACATAAAACCCAAAGCTATCGAAAACCTAAAAAAACAAATACAAAACCTAAACCTAAACATAAAAACCTGCAAAACAGCAAAAGAAGCAGTAACCAACACAGACATAGTAATAACAACAACACCAGTAAAACAGCCAATAGTTAAAGCCGAATGGATATCACCAGGAACACACATAAACGCAATAGGGGCAGACGCAGAAGGGAAACAAGAACTAGAAACAAAACTACTAAAACAATCCAAAGTAGTAGTAGACGACTACAAACCCGCAGTACACGGAGGAGAAGTCAACGTACCCATAACAAACAACGAATACAACAAAAAAGAAATACACTCAGACATAGGCAAAATAGTCAACAAAACAAACCCAGGCCGAACAAACAAAGAAGAAATAACAATATTCGACTCAACAGGACTCGCAGTACAAGACATAGCCTCAGGATGGAAAATATACCAAAAAGCAAAACAAAAAAACATCGGACAAACAATCAAACTAATCTAAAAACACAAAAAAACCTAGAAACCCAGTCAACTCGATGTAGCTAAATAAAGAAGTGTCATTAAGTTTTTTTAACAGTGATTAGGATTCGATTACGATCTTTCTCTAGAGTTCTAATCCAATAACTCAACTCATGTTTACGGCAAAAACCAACAAGTGACTCGATTTCAAATCTACTGAAACTATAGGCTTCGGAATAATATTCACCTAGTCTTTGAGAATAGCTTGTACGTTGTTCCCACTCCATACACTCATCTCTCAGATTATCCATCCAATCAGGAGAACCTTCAAACTCTCCATACAACCTGTCACCATTGTTCTGGACAATACTTCTCTCAATATAATCGATATCAGAGTTACGGCCGATAACAACAACCCCATCCCTACAAACCGAAATAACATCTAAGGGTGTATCGTCCTTAATATAATACAAGTCACGTACAGACACGGTCCAAGGATCAAGCTTCTTCTTCATAACAAACCAAACACCTAAAAACCCAAAAACATCCTCAGCTAAACATTATACACACTCATTATATAAAAACCACAACCAAAAACCGGCCAACAAAACACCGAAACAAGGTATACAAATTTTGCACAATACATTAAAGACAAAACCCACATCAAACAACGAAAAACTTAAATAACCATCATTAAAAAACCAAAACACAGAAAAAACAATAAAAACCTATTTTAAGGTACTAATAAGGTTATTTTAAGTTGGTTGTAGATTTAATAGTTTATAAAAAATGAATAGTAAAACATCTAGATTTTTTAACACAAAAATCTGTAAAATGTTCGATATTGAATACCCGATTATTCAAGCAGCATTGGGTGGTACTGAATGGGATATGGTTGAATTAACTGCTGAAATAGCGGATGCCGGCGCATTAGGCCATGTGCAACATCCAGTTGCAACCTCTAAAAGGGGAGCGAAGGAGGTTATAAATAAAATTTCAAAAGGAAGTTGGGATGATGAACTTATTGAAGAGCTGGTTGAACGGCAACACTCAATAATAGATAGAGTATTGGACCAAACAGACGGTTCATTTATAGTTAATGTAAGGGTGCATGAAAGACAGGTTGATGCACCTGACTTGATTCAAGCCCTAATACATAGAGCAAGTGAAGACCGGGAGTTTGCATCCCAATGCAAAGGCATACTCACCTCAGCCGGTGCTCCAAAATACACCAAACAGATCCAGGAAGCCGGTTTCTTAAACCTACACACCTGTGCATTACCAATTCATGCAAAAAAAGCTGTTGAATCAGGTGTCGACGTTGTTAACGTAACAGGATATGAAGCCGGAGGCCATGTCTCTCACCAACCAGTTCACACATTCCCGTTGGTTGCCGGCACTACAAAAATGGATCTAGACACACCGATAACCGCTGGAGGTGGTGTTTTCAATGGCGCACAGATAACAGGCCTACTGACAATGGGCGTTCAAGCCGCCTACATTGGGACACGGTTTTTAGTTTCAAAAGAATCCGATTACAACCAAAAAGCCAAAGAAATACTTGCAGACGAAAAAACCGGGTTTGAAGACACAGTTATAGCACCTAGCTTACTTTCAGACGCCAGATTCTACCGAACCAAAGGCTCTATAAAACTAAAAAAAATGAAAGAAAAAGGAGCTACATGGAGTGAAATCGCTAAAGAAGAAGGAAAAAGATTTCAGATACTAGATGATCAAGGAGAACTCCAAGAAGCTGCTATAATGGCTGGACAAGCTATCGGTGGAATAAACGACATAAAACCCGTAAAAAAAATAATCAACCAACTTATGAAGGAAGGTGTAAACACCTACAAAAAAACGGCTAACCTCTAAAATACTTCTTATGAACCAACAAAGATCTAATTGTTTTTGAAAAAAACGTATAGATTTAATAAATCAAATTTTTGTTAGTTATTTGGTTTGTTTGGGCTAAATAATTTTTATAATTATTTTTTTGGGTTTTTTTGTTATTTTCCTTTGAAGTTGGGTTCTCGTTTTTCTTTGAATGCTGATATTCCTTCTTCTATGTCTTTGGTGTTGAATAGTTTTTTGAATTGTTTTGATTCGTGTTTTATTGCGTTTTGGAGTGTATGGTCTCTGCCTTCGTTGATGGTTTTTTTGGCTAGTTTGATGGCTATTGGTGGGCCTTTAATCAGTTTTTTTACTGTTTTTTCAACTGTTTGATCGAGTTTTTTGTTTGGTACTGCTTTGTTTATTAGGCCCCATTTTTCAGCGGTTTCTGCATCTATTTTTTCACCTAGCAGTATCATTTGTTTTGCTCTGGTTTCTCCTATGTATCGGGGTAGTTTTTGGGTTCCTCCGCCACCTGGGAAGATTCCTATGTTTATTTCGGGGAATCCGAGCTGGGTTTTTTTGGTTGCATATCTGAGGTCGCATGATAAGGCTAGTTCTAGTCCTGCGCCTAATGCATATCCATCTATTTTAGCTATGACGGGGGATGGATAGTTTTCTATGGTTTGAAATATTTTTTTGGTTTGTCCTGCTTTTTGTGTTGTCCATTTCTGGAGCATTTCTATTTCTGCTCCTGTTGAGAATGCTTTGGTTCCTTTCCCTTCGATAACTATGCATTTGACTGTATCTGGATTTAAGGTTTCAATGTAGTTGGGTATTTCGTTCATCATTTTTTCATTGATGGCGTTATGTTTTTCTGGTCGGTTTAGAGTGATTTTTACAACGCCTTGTTTTTCATTGTGGTGGGTTTCTATTGTGTGGTATGTTTTTTGGTTTGGGTTTTTGTGGTTGTAGAACACGGTTTCTGTTTTTTTATCGATATCTCCTGAATTAATTTTGTTTTTTAGCCAGTCGGTAGGTTTGTAACGGTTTTCTCTGTATTTTTTGTGTTGTTTTTTGAGTTTTTCTAAGATTTTATCCAAACCTATTGTGTCTGCTTTTTTACAAGGTCCTACTGGAAACCGTGCACCTAGTTTCATTCCAGTATCGATATCTTTTGGTGTTGCGGCATCGATTTCAACAAGTTTTGCTGCCTCGTTGATCATTAAGGCTTCAATTAACAGTGGGTCGAATTCCTCTCCATCTTTTTCTTTGTAGTCAGGTTTTTGACCTTCTTTGTAGTTATAGAATCCTTTATCTGTTTTCTGACCCAGTTCTCTCTTCTCCACCTTCTCTTTCATTATCGGTGGGATTGGTTCTCCGGCTTCCTTTATGACGTCGTGAACTATATCGATACCTGTTAAGTCGGCTAGTTGAAATGGACCCATCGGATAATTTCGTTGGTGAACCATTGCTGAATCTATTTCCTTGATTGTCGCTTCCCCTCTAGAAACCATCCACATTGGTTCAACATAAAATGGCTTTAGAATGTTGGTTACGATGAAGCCACGTACATCTTTTTTACAGTAAATAGGGGTTTTATTGATTTTCTTGGCAAACTGGTATGTTTGTTCAGCCGTTTCATCTGATGTTTCACGGCCGTATATCACTTCAACAAGCTTCATGAGCACTGGGGGGTTGAACCAGTGCATTCCCACAACTCTTTTAGGGTTATCCACCGCTTTCGCTATCTCTGTGATAGGTAGTGAAGAGGTTCCAGACGCCAGTATCGTGTGGTCTTGAGTGTATCTATCCAATCTAGAAAACACACTGTGTTTTAAATCCAAGTTTTCGGGGACAGTTTCGATTACAAAATCTACGTTAGAAACAGCTTTCTCTAAATCAACTGTTGTGTTAATTCTTTCTTTGGTTGATTCACAACCTCCACTTGGAATTATGTTTTTAGATTCTAGTTTCTTAAGGCTTTTATCTATTTTTTTAAGGGCTTTTTCTATGTTTTCTTTTTTATGGTCGTATAGTGATACTTCATATCCGGCTATGGCGATTGTTTCAGCGATACCATGCCCCATCACTCCAGCCCCAACAACCGCTACATTTTTTATATCCATTTTAATACCTATTTTGGTTAAACTGGTTTATACACGTAGTATGGAGGGCCTTCTTCCCTCTGTTTAGGTGTAAGCTTAACATCCATACCTACCTCTACGTCTTCTTTATCTATTCCTTCAAGCCATGCAAAAGCACGAACACCAGGGTGTTTTTTAAATTCTGCTACAACTATGGTGTATGGTTCTTCACCACTGAATGTGGTTGGAAGGACACATATATGGGTGAATCCCTTAACAACTGCTTCTCCCTCCAAACCGATCCACTTTATATCCTTACTTAAACAGTTCTGGCAGTAACTCTGCGGTGGAAACATCACGTTGTCACAATCACTGCATTTTGAAGTCACCAACCTACCATCCTCAAGTTCCTCCCAAAACGTCTTTATCTGCTCAACCGGAATCTCATATTTAAGGCAAATCTCTCTAATATCCGTTATGGATTTTGGCATAAACCACATCTCCTTATCTCTCTAGAACTGTAACGTAAGCGTAATGCCCAGTTCCACCTACATTATGGGCTAAAGCATATCCATTATCTATAGAAGCCTGTCTAGAACTCTTAACTTCCCCTTTAAGTTGTTTATTCAATTCATGGATCATTGAAACTCCAGTCGCCCCGATCGGATGGCCTTTAGCTTTAAGACCCCCACACAGATTAACTGGATAATCACCACCAACATAAGTCTGCCCCTCCCTAATCAACTCCTTACCACCACCTTTCTCACAAAAACCAACATCCTCGTACGCCATTATCTCAGCACTTGTAAAAGAATCATGTAAACAAGAAACATCAATATCCTCAGGACCAATACCAGCCATATCATAAGCCTGTCGCGCAGCAACCTGGGCCGATTCAATACCAACAAAAGAACCCCTATTGGAAAGATTAACCGAACTGGTTCCAGAACCCAAACCACCAATCCAAACAGGATCCTCAGACAACTCCCTAGCTTTATCCTCCGAAGCCATAACTACACAAGCCGAACCATCATTGATAGGGCAACAAAAATACAGCCTATGCGGATACGCAATCATATCCGAATTCAAAGCAGTCTCCACATCAATCTCCTTATCCAGAAAAGCCTTATCATTCATAGAACCATACTTATGGTTCTTAACAGCAACCCTCGCATAATCCTCCTCAGTTGTACCAAACCTATCCATATGCGCTGTAGCATAAATCCCATAATACCCTGGAAAAGTCGGTCCAAAACTCTCAAACTCCCAAAGATATGAACCAGGCCTACCAATAAAATCAACCATATCCAACGTAGGAACCTCAGTCATCTTCTCAACACCCAAAGCCATACCAACATCGATATAACCAGATTTAATCAAAGCATAAATCACGTGAACAGCCGACATCCCAGTAGCACAAGCCGCTTCAACCCTCTGAGCCCCAATAGGATTCAACCCCAAATACTCACATATCAAAGGAGCAGGTAAACACTCCTCAAAATAAACCCCCGCACCATGCGAACCAACCGAAGCAAACTCTATATCCCCTCTATCCAAATTCCCTTCAGAACCAATAGCCTCAACAAAAGACTCAGCAGCTATCTCCCTAACATCAACCTCACTACGTATACCAAACTCCGCCTGACCAGACGCAACAACCCCAACCCTATTACCCATAAAACCCACCAAATATCAAAATACATCAACTAAACCTTATTTATCACCAATAAAATAAAGGTATTACGGTAAAAACAAAACAAACCAAAACATAATAACAAAAACATAAAGACAAAACCTCACAAAAACCCACTAAACACCTACACTAAACACCTAACAACAGGAAAGTAATATTAAGTTGTAAAACTTTTAATAAAAAAGAGTCTTCTTAAAGTCTTGAGGTCAAAGGCTGGTCAACCACAGGTGGAAGGGAATATTTAAAGTCAAATCAAGAAAATAAAACTCTACCTCTACCACAAAAGGCATGACCACCCACATAATAGCGCTCCGATAGTGTAGTCCGGCCAATCATCTTGGCCTTTCGAGCCGAGGACCGGGGTTCAAATCCCCGTCGGAGCACTCAATTTACATAAAAAAACTATTTTCTAATTCAAGTTAGACTTCTATTTTAAAAGTTCTTCGTTTTTTCTACAACTAAGCATGGTAGAGTTCATCTGGTGTAACTGAAAAGATTTTTAAGTATCATTTCGTTATAAAAAAGAACATATAAATAAACAACTCCATCTGTTTTTAGTGATCGATTTTTATATTTTATATCCCTGACTTTTTGATTCACGCCCGTATGTTTAATTTAAAGGTATCCTAAACCAACTAATTCAGTTTTTTCACCATTATTTTGAAACCAGGTGATCCCATCAATTTGGCATACTCTGGATCTTTATATTCTCCTGTAACAGAAAAACCGTTGCGTTTATATGCTTTTTCAGCAGCTTTATTTCCAATTATGTAACCAATCTGTACTTTGTTATAGCCCTCTTCTCTAGCCTCATGAAATATCCTTTGAAATAAATGGTCAGTTATCCCTAAACCTCGAAATTCAGGTAAAACTGCAACCATCTCAATTCCCCACGCCTCCTGATCGCCTTCGGGATAATCAAGATCAAATTTGGAAAGCCAATCCTCCAGACCTTCAATATTTTTCTGAGTTTTCAAATTATCAATCACGGTATTTACAGCTTCCTTAAACATATCTTCATCACATTCTTTAAGACTGAAAGAACTCATCGCTCCCGCCATTTCACCTTCATATTCAGCAACCCAAAATTTAGAGATATGGCCATAGTGAATTTGATCGGTGGTTGCTAGATGCTTGAAAAAATCAGTTATATCGTCTATACTGTTTTTTTCCAGCAGGTTACTTAATCTACAATCCGAAGAACCTTCTTGAAGATGTCCCCGGGTTGCGGCACACATTACCCAAGCAATAAAAGAAAGGTCATCTCTAGTGGCCCGTCTTATCTGTATCTTCCCACTCATATTATTGTTCTAATTTTTCATCCACTCATTTATTTTGGGGTTTCTTATATGGAATGAACAGGCGTAAAGCCTCGCCGTTTACAAGAGGGGATACGCGCTGTTTTTCGTTTAGGTTGGTATAATATTTTTTATCCTAACATTCTCCCACGGCTTTAGCTGTGGCTGGTAGACTTTGTATTAAAGGGTTTATGTAAAACTTCAATGTAATCATCAGTTTTTTTAATGTCTTCCACTGTGTATAGCTGGATCTTTTTCTCTTGTTTTGTTGTGACTGGGAAGTTATAGTTTTCTGCTTGATATTTAAAGTCTTTACCTTCTTTAGTCTTTTTTTCAATGAAGTTAATATGGTTTTTGATTCGTTTGTTTAGTATTTTGTTTGTGATTTTGGGTATTTTTTGTGTTTGTTTTTTGTAGTTGTTGATGAGTTTTTGGTTTAGTTCTATTCCAATTGAGTTTCTTGTGGTTGTTATTGCTGCTGTGGTTGTTGTTCCTGTTCCCCAGAATGGGTCTAGGACGGTGTCTTGGATTGTTGAGTACATGTTGATTAGTCGGTACGGTACTTGGAGAGGGTAAGCGGCGGATCGATCTCTATCTCCATTTTTTAGGGTTTGGTTTGTTCCTTTTATGTCTGTCCATAGGTCTGTAAACCATTGGTTTCTCTCTTCCCAGAAGTAGGCTGAATGGTATCTTTCTGGATCTTTAGGTGGAAATTCCCGTGGTTTTTGGCCGTTTCGGAAGATAAGAATATATTCATGCTCCAGTGTAGCATAGGCGTTTGGTGGCAGCATCCCACTACCCATAAATTTAGCAGCACTGTTCACTGGTTTCCTCCATAATACTTCAGGTAATGGATCAAACCCAAGTTCTGTTAGTTTGTTTATGATTCTTGAGTGGTTTTGATATACTCTGAAGCTATCGTCTATTTTTCTTGTTGCGTCTCCAATGTTGATGCATGCAATTCCACCTTCGATTAGGACACGTTTTAGTTGTTTCCAGACTTTGTCAAGTTCTCTATGCATTTCTTGAAATGCTTTTCCGCCTTCTCCGTTTTCTAAGTAGTTTTTGGTTTTTGGGTTTAGTTCGTGGAATAGGTTGTCCCACATCTCGATCATTGGATAAGGAGGAGAAGTAACAACTAACTCAACTGAATCATCCTGAATTGCATTCATTTTTCGGGAATCAGCTTTGATCACTTTATGTTTAGTTTTAATTATATTCTCTCCATTACTTTTTATTTATAAATTCTATTGATTGGTATTTTCTTAGTAGGTATCTTTTGGGAAATTTGGGTTTTGGTTTGATTTGGATTGTGTTTTGTTGTATGGTTTTGGTTGGTTTCGATTTGAGTTGATTATTTTTATAGATTGTATTTTTGGTTTTTTTGTTTGAATTATTGGTTGGTGTTATTTTGGTTTTTATTGGATTTTTGGGGGTTTTTTAGTCTAAAAGCATGTCTTGTTATATAGTTTAACTGTTAAATTAGTATGTGAGGGATGTGGGTAAAGCTCTCTAAGGTTTTTTTGCCTGCGTTTAAGACCTAAAATGTCAGAATATATGCATGAATCTAATCCAAGTTATTTGGGATCGCTACCAGTAGATATGAAGGGGTTTATATTTAGTAAGCCATATACGCTTGTTTTAACTGAAAACAAAACTGCTTTCGCTATAGTAACCTCTAAATTATTGAAACAGCATGCGAAGAAGGCGAGGGAACAGGTGAAGAAAGAAGGTGGTGGTAAGATGGATACTGTGAAAAAACAGATGTCTGCGCACTTTAACCACCATCATAAATATGGTGATATGACGATTGATGAAATACTTGGTGAAAACAAAAAGAACTTTGTTATAGATAACAATACGGTTACTAAAGTTAGGATAAAAAAACGGACAATTGATAACCAGGGATTTCCAGAAACAGAAGTACACATAATAATGAAAACCAATTCAAAAAAATACAAGCTGATACTTAATGAACAGATGCAGTTAAGTGAAGCAAAACCAATCCTACAGCAAGCCTACGGCTCAAAAGTAAAATAAAATAAAATATAGGTAGTTAAATCGTTGTTGGGTTTGAAAAAATTGGATGAATTAAGGAAGGTTAGATGTAAAGAGTGTCAAACGACATATGAAACACGTTTCGTCAAACCAAGATTACAGTTTTTTACACATATTTATGAACGTTGCCCCACATGCGATAAATGGACAGTTCATAAGGTTGCAACTCCATACATCGGTTTGTGGATTTTGTTTGTAACTTTGTTTGTGATATTGGTTGTAGCTCTGCTGGTATATTTATCATCGTATCTATAAAGAACTATGTTTTCATGAAGGTTTAGAGCGTTTTAATTGACGTTTTAATTGAGTTGGTTTTTTTAATATGGTTTTTATTGTATCTCTGTTTATTTTTTTGGTTTAGGTTTTGGTTTTTGTTTGGTTTTGGAAAGTGTTAAGTTGTTTTGTATTTACATTTTTTTGTATGCTGACTTTTCTATCAGATTTTGGTACTGTTGATGGGTATTCAAGTGTGATGAAGGGTGTTGCTGGGGGTATAACTGATTGTAGGTTGGTTGATATAACTCATGATATTCCAAGTCAGGATGTTTGGAAGGCTGCTTATGTGTATTTGACGACTGCTGGGTATTATCCATCGGGTACTGTGCATGTTGGGGTTGTTGATCCTGGTGTTGGTACGGAGCGTGAGGGTATTGTTGTTGAGGTTGGGGGTCAATGTTTTGTTGGCCCTGATAATGGGTTGTTTATTCCGGTTGCGAGGTCGTTAGGGGATTTTAGTGTGTATGTTATTGAGGATAGTCGTTTTTTGTTGGATGATGTTTCTGATACGTTTCATGGGAGGGATGTTTTTAGTGCGGTGGGTGCTTGGCTTACTACGGGTGTTGGTCCTGGTGAGGTTGGTTGTGAAACTGGTAGGTATGAAGAAATTGGTTTTGGGGGTTGGAGTCAGAAGGGTGGTGTGTTGAATGGTGTTGTGATTAATATTGATCGGTTTGGGAATGTTGTAACGAATATTCCTTCAAAAGAGGTTTGTGGTTTGGATTTTGGTGAAGATGTTTTTGTTGGTGAATGGGAGGTGCCTTATAGGCGTTGTTATGGTGAGGTTGAGGTTGGTGGTGGTTTGTTGACTACTGGTAGCCATGGTTATTTGGAGGTTTCTGTAAATCAGGGTAGTGCTGAGAAATATTTTGGTGTTGAGCGGGGGGATAGTATAACTATAGTTATTTGATTTTGTTTTATGGGTGTTCAAGAGGTTTTTTGGTTTTTTGGGTAAGGTTATTGTTGTAATGGATGGAATTAAGGTTGTCTTGTGGAGGTGTTTTTGTTGTCTGTTCCTGAAGATCATCCTAGGTATGAGTCGTTGTTGTTGAGAGAGCGTTTAGTTAGGGGTTTTGAAGAGGGTTTGGTTGCTAAAGCTGGTTTGATTGCTCATGGCCGTGGAGAGGCTTTTGATTATTTATTGGGTGAGGAGACTGTTGAGTGGGCGGATAAAGCAACTTTAGCTGCGGCTCACTGTATGTATCGGTCTGATAACCCTGTTTTATCGGTTAATGGTAATGTTGCTGCGGTTGTTCCTGAGTTGGTTGGTGAGTTATCTATGCTTGGGGTGGGGGTGGAGGTTAATTTGTTCCATCGTAGTGATGAGCGGGTTAACCGGATTATTGAGTTTTTAGAGGAGCATGGTGCTGTCGGTGTGTTGGGAGGGGATGCAGATATGTTGATTAAGGATCTGTCTCACGATAGGGCGTTTGTTTCAAGGGAGGGTATTTACTCTGCTGACACAGTTATGGTTCCTCTTGAAGATGGTGATCGGACGGTTAAATTAAGGGATTTGGGGAAAACTGTTATCTCAATCGATTTAAATCCACTTTCTAGAACCTCTAAAACTGCGGATATCAGTATCGTTGACAATGTGGTTAGGGTGTTTGAGAACTTTATTGGTTATTGGAAAAAGATAGATAGAGATAGTTCTTTTAAACTTGATGTATACAATAGTTTTGATAATGAAGAGAATTTACGTAAAATGGAGGAAAAAATGAGGGGTGTATCTTTTGAGGGTGGTTGATTATAGTGAGCTCGAGATAGAGGATGTGAGGGAGATAGCTAGAAGGCAGGAAGAAGAGGTGCTGGATAAGATAGATCCTGTCTCAGAGATACTTGAAGATGTTAAAGACAATGGAGACCTTGCTGTATTAAATTATACATCTCGTTTCGATAATGCTGATCTAGACCAAGACGGTTTGTTGGTTGGTGATGAAGCTATAGATAATGCCTATGAAATGGTATCGGATCAAGATATTCAGGTTATTAGGAGGGCGAGCCGTAACATAAGGGAGTTTCACAGGTATACAAAGCCTTCAACGCTAGAGCTATCTGAGTTCAATGGTATGGAGTTGGGTGTTAAAGCAACACCGCTGGATGGTGTTGGTGCTTACGTACCTGGTGGTAAAGCTGCATATCCCTCCAGTGCCTTGATGACTGTGATTCCTGCAAAAGTTGCTGGGGTTGAATGGATATCTGTATGTACTCCTCCTAACCCTGATGGAGAGATAAATCCATACACGCTTGTTGCATGCGATATAGCTGGTGCAGATGTCATATATCGAGCTGGAGGTGTGCAGGCAATCGGTGCTATGGCTTTCGGGACAGAAACCGTTGTTCCTGTTGATAAGATAGTGGGGCCAGGTAATGCGTATGTCACTGCTGCTAAAATGCTTGTAAGAGGTACTACAGAGATAGATTTCCCTGCAGGGCCTTCAGAAGTATTGGTTTTAGCTGATAGTTCAGCGAATCCAACACACATCGCAAGCGACATACTTGCACAAGCCGAACACGGCGGTGATTCGCTATCGTTGCTAGCAACAACATCTCGTGAGTTTGGGGAAGAAGTATTGAACCAAGTTGAAAACTTAATCGATGATCGGGAGCGTATCGAGATAATCAAGAAATCGCTAGAGAAATCGATGGTTGTGGTGGGAGAGATAGACGAACTAATCAACTTTTCAAACGACCTAGGCCCTGAACACCTAGAGATAGTTGTAGAGAACCCATTAAATGTGCTTAAAAAAATTAAACACGCCGGAGCGATATTCGTAGGTAGTTACGCTCCCGTAGCAATAGGTGATTACGCAACAGGATGTAACCATGTACTTCCAACTGGTGGTCAAGCAAGAGTGCACTCAGGATTAAACACCAGGGATTTCATGAAAACAAGTACGGTGCAGGTGGTTGGCCGCGAAGGATTGAATAAAGTGGGAGACATTGCTAAAAGGATGGCTGAAATAGAAGGGCTTGAAGCTCATGCATACTCAATAGAAACAAGACTGGAGGATTAGATTTGGAAGATATGAAAGACTGGAGAAGAACACATTACAGTGAAGAGATATCACCCGAAATGGAGGGTAGTGAAGTAGTTGTTGCTGGATGGATCCATGAGACAAGAGATCTTGGAGGAGTTGCTTTCGTTGTCTTAAGAGATAGAGCTGGAAAGATCCAGGTAACCATACCGAAAAAGAAGGTTGATGAAGAACTGGCTGAAAAAATAATATCACAGGTGCGGGAAACCGTTGTAATGGTTCGTGGAACGGTACAAAAAGATGAAAGAGCGCCAGGAAACTTTGAATTAATACCAAACGACCTTAAAATACTATCAAAATCAAAGACCCCATTACCAATGGATGTATCCGGCAAGGTAGATGCAGAACTCGATACAAGACTAAACTCCCGATACATGGATCTCAGGAAACCTGAGATTGGAGCTGTATTCAAGATACGTAGCAAAACACTAACTGAAGTTAGAAACTACCTCGAAAACCAAGGTTTTTTAGAGATAACAACACCTAAAATGGTTGCAACAGCAACAGAAGGTGGAACCGACCTATTCCCAATATCCTATTTCGAAAAAGAAGCATTCCTAAACCAAAGTCCCCAACTATTCAAACAGATGATGATGGCTAGCGGGCTTGACAAGGTATATGAAATAGGCCCTATATTCAGAGCAGAAGAACACGACACAAGAAGACACCTAAACGAATCGATATCGATCGATGTGGAACAAGCATTTTCAGACCACAACGATGTTATGCAGTTGCTTGAAGATATGATCCAACACATCACTGAGAAGGTGAAAAAAGACTGTGGTAAAGAACTTCAAACACTAAACCACGACCTCGAGATACCTGAAACACCTTTTGAGAGAGTTAAATACGAAGAAGCAATTGAATTAGCCGGGGAAAAAGGTGTTGACGTAGTTTGGGGCGACGACCTACCAACACCTGGAGAAAAAGCAGTTGGAGAAGAAATAGGAACCTATTATTACATCACAGAGTGGCCCAGCGAAATAAAACCATTCTACGCCTTACCTGAACCAGAAAACAAAGAAATAACACGTGCATTCGACCTAATGCACCCCCGATTCGAGTTGTCCTCCGGAGCACAACGGGTACATCAGATAGATCTACTAGAAAAAAGAATGACCACACAAGGACTCGCCCCCGAGAACTTCGAGTTCTACATAGATTCATTCAAATATGGAATGCCACCACACGCCGGATGGGGTGTCGGTGCAGAAAGACTGTTAATGGCATTAACAGGTAAAGAAAACATACGGGAAGTAACATTATTCCCAAGAGACAGAAACCGCCTAACACCATAAAAAACTGAATATGAGGCTAAACAACTTAGGAGAGATAGGGGCGATAAAAAAAATAACACAAACCCTGGACATCGATAGCCAAAAAATAATCCGTGGCCCCGGAGAAGACGACTGTGCAGTGGTTAGAACCAACAACGAAAAACTACTGTTCGCTAGTGACATGCTAACAAGAACAAGACACCTCCCTAAAGAAATGCCCTACCACAATATCGGGTGGACCGCTGTAGCAGTAAACCTATCAGACATCGCAGCAATGGGAGGACACCCCCTATTCCTAACCAGCTCTATAGGAACCCCAAACATAACTAAGGAACAGTTGACACAGCTAACAAAGGGAATGAACGAATGCAGTCGGAAACACGATTCATACATAGTCGGAGGCGACCTATGCCAACACAGAGAGATAGTAATAAACTGCTCCATAATAGGAAAGCCAACAAAAAACACGTTATACAGAGATGGAGCAAACCCACAAGAATATTTAGCAGTAACAGGACAGGTAGGAACCGCTGGCCTCGCTGCAAAAACAATAACAGGAAAACACAAACTACCAGAAAAAGTGAGAAAAAAAGCCTTCAAACAACTATTCAAACCAAACCCCAGAATAAAAGAAGGACAGTATATCTCCAAAAACGGTGGAACCTCAGCAATCGATGTAAGCGACGGCCTACTCCACTCAACAAAACAACTATCAAACGCAAGTAAAATAGGAATAAACATAGATTCCAGCAAGATACCGATAGACCCCGAAATAAAGAGTTCAGCAAAAAAGAACAATATAGACATAATGGAGTTAATCGACATCGGAGGAGACTACGAAATATT
Source organism: Methanonatronarchaeum thermophilum (assembly GCF_002153915.1). Classification (NCBI taxonomy): domain Archaea; kingdom Methanobacteriati; phylum Methanobacteriota; class Methanonatronarchaeia; order Methanonatronarchaeales; family Methanonatronarchaeaceae; genus Methanonatronarchaeum; species Methanonatronarchaeum thermophilum. The sequence goes on along the minus strand of NZ_MRZU01000004.1, from coordinate 143,853 downwards.
GTTCACAACCAAAAAACCCAATAAAATACCGGAAAACGCATCAATAATCGGTAAAACAAAAGAAAAACAAGAGGTCACAATAGACCACCAAAAAATAGATACAACCGGATACGACCACTTCAAACCAGAAAACCCTAAAGAAAACTAAACCCCCAACATTGACACACCATCTTCACCCTTAACAACATACAAAAACACACTCTAAATACCCCATATTCTTTTTAATATCCTTTATTATTTTATTATTTTGAAAAAAAAGTTTATTTCAGGCTAAATCCATCTAAGTAGTTTAAAATAGGTTTTACGTATTTCGTTTATAAGAACCTTTAATTATATATAGATGTTAATCTTTAATGAAAAATGATAGCAGAACTGAAAACAGAGCTTATAACACGGGGAGTCGAACTACCGGAAAAAGGTAGAACTGGAGGTGCCGGGCCAACAGGCCAATACCTAGTTCTGCCCAACGATACAATAGCTTGCGCTCCTTCATACTGGCCTGAAGGATACACTCCAAACAAACTGAAAAAAAAAGACAACAAATACTACATCGATTTTAAAGGAAAAGAGATAGAGCTTAAAATAAGAAGAAACCCAGAATACTATACCAAAAAAACAAGCAAAGGCCAGTCAATGAAAAAACTTGCTTTGCTACATGGAGTAAACTGCCTCGGAACCACAATATACCAAAAATGCAGGTTCTTCGATGAAGGCAATGAATGTAGATACTGCGCAATCGAAGAAACATTGAAAGACAGAAGCACAGTCAAAGAAAAAGACATCAATGAACTCACAGAAGTAGCTCGAGAAGCTCGAAAAGAAAACATAACACACATGACAGTTACAACCGGAGTTCCACCACAAGAAGACTACATAATAGAACGGTTAGTAGAGCTAGCTAAAACCGTGAAAAAAAACGTAAACATGCAGATACATGCTCAACTACTCCCACCAGGAAAAGAAAACCTAGAGAAACTATGGTCGGCCGGAATCGACACAATCGGACTCCACCTAGAAACCTGGGACGAAGACATATTCAAAAAGGTATGTCCAGGTAAAGCAGAGATCGGACGCAGAAAATTCGTTAAAGACATAGAACACGCAGTCGAGATATTCGGAGAAAACCAAGTAAGTTCTTTTATGATAGCTGGAATCGGAGAAACAGACGAATCCATCTTAACCGGAATAAAAGAACTATCCAATAGAGGGTGTGTACCATTCCTAACCCCACTACACCCATTACCCGGAAGCCACTTCGAAAAACGACATCCACCAAAAACAGACCGCATGAACAAACTATATAAAAAAGCATCAGAAATACTTAAAGAAAACAACATACGTCCCCGTGAAAACAAAGCAGGATGCGTCAGATGTGGGTCCTGCACAGCCCTATACGAATATCTAGAGGGAGTTTAAAATGGAAATCTTAAAACCAGAACAGATAAAAGAACTGTTAGACGAGGCTTGGGTCTCGCCATACGAACGAATAATAATGTGCGCAGACGAAAAAAACGGTCTAGTAGAAATAACCGAAGACCACGCCAGAGGCACCTGCTACGGAGGAGCCGCCTGGGAAGTAAGACACTACCAAGAAACAGGATCACTAGTAAAAGATGCACGCAGAGAAGGAGCCAGAAACGTATTCACCGTTGGATTAGGAGAAGGAGAACTAGAACTAACACCAGGAATCGCCGCAGCAGGAATCGAATCCGCAAAAATCGATGAAAACGAAATCAAAGTAGGTTACGCGGGACTAGCAGGCGCTGGAGTAGCCGTAGCAATGTGCAGAGGACTCGCAGAAGGCGTGAACAGAGTAGAAGTACACGAACAAGGTGGAGGCGGCCAACTAGGAAGAGCCTCACTAGTAGTACCAAAATACGAAAAAATAACAATCGGAATAGACGACACCGATACAGATGAAGCCGGAGCAACATGGGCCCTATCAAACGAAATAGGCTGCATACTAGACGAACTAGAGTGGGCACACTACCTAAACCACACAATCGTTCAACTATACACCAAAAACCCATACAGAACCCAAAACGGAGTCAGCATCTCAATAACCTTCGCAGTAGAACCAGGAATGAAAGAAAAATTCGTAGACGAAGTAGTCAGCCAATTCAAAAAATACACATCCTCCAACGACACAGCAATAGCAGTACACGACGAAATCGCCATACCAAAAGCCGTAAAAAAATACACACAAAAAGCCAAAAACCAAATGGTCGAAATAGAAGAAGCCGAAAAAATAGCTAAAGAAAACGATATCGACCTAATATCAGTAACCGGAGAACAAGGAAAAATAGGAGCTCTAGCGGCAATAGGACTATCAAACGACCCAGACGAAGCAGCAAAAGTAGGAAAATAACCACAAAACAAAAAACCAAACCCAAAAGAAACTAAGTTAATATATGTCTTTAAACTAAAAAAACTCGGTTAACTGGGATGAAAAAACAATCCCTGTTAATCAACTCTATTTTCTATAAAATATTTCTATAAAAAACTAGGTTATTTTATAAATCTATCTATGTCTTCATACAGCCAATAGCTAGTTTAGTTTTAATTTAAAAAAAATATCTCTTTGTTTTTTTGTTTTAAAAAAAGAAAAAAAGGGTGGGCGTTAGGCCCTATATCGGACCTACCCAAATTTTTTATTCAACTTCAGTTTCTTTCGGTTTATTGGGGGTTTACATCATTCCGCCCATGCCGCCCATGCCGCCGGGCATTCCGCCGCCTGGACCTCCTGGCATGTCGGGTTGGTCTCCACCGCTTCCGCTTCCTCCGGAGATTACGTCGTCGATTCGGAGTACCATTACGGCTGTTTCTGATGCGGAGTCGACTGCTTGTGTTTTGACTCTTAGTGGTTCTACAACGCCTGCTTCCCACATATCTATTACTTCACCATCGAATACATTGAGTCCGGCTGCTTTTTCGCCTGCTTCATGTTTGTTTCTTAGGTCGACTAATGCGTCTATTGGGTCGAGTCCTGCGTTTTCGGCTAGTGTTCTTGGAACTATTTCTAGTGCGTTTGCGAATGCTTCTATTGCTAGTTGTTCTCTTCCACCAACAGATGCTGCATACTCTCTAAGCCTATGAGCCAACTCAACTTCTGGAGCTCCACCGCCGGCAACTATTTTACCGTCTTCTACTGCTACTGCTACCACTTTTAATGCGTCTTCCAGTGCTCTTTCGACTTCGTCTACTACGTGTTCGGTTCCTCCTCTTACGAGTAGGGATACTGATCTGGGGTTTTTGCAGTCTTCTATGAAGAGCATGTTTTCGTTGGATACTCTTTTTTCTTTTATGTGGCCGGCTTGTCCGAGGTCTTCTTCTGATATTTCGTCTATGTTGGAGACTACGTTTCCGCCTGTTGCTCGGGCGAGTTTTTTAAGGTCTGATTTTCTGGCTCTTCTTACTGCTAGTATTCCTTCTTTTGCTAGGTAGTGTTGGGCCATGTCGTCTATTCCTTTCTGGCAGAATACTACGTTTGCTCCACTTTCTTTGATTTTGTTAACCAATTTTTTGAGCATTGCTTCTTCTTCGTCTAGGAACTGTTGTAGTTGGTCTGGGTTTGTGATCTGTATCTCTGCGTCTACTTCGGTTTCTTTGTGTTCGATTGGTGCGCTGATTAAAGCGATTTTTGCGTTTTCTACTGATTTGGGCATTTCTGGGTGTACTTTTTCTTTGTCGATTATCATGCCGTCAACAAGTTGTGTGTCTTTTGCTCGACCACCGACTTTTTTCTGTACTTTTACGTTTTCGACGTTGACTTGGTATCCGTCTTCTGTTTCGTCTGCTACTGCTGTTATTGCGTTTACTACTATTTCTCTTAGGGTGTCTCTTGCTGATTCGGCTCCTTTACCTGTCATTGCTGTTTCGCCGACTTTCATTAGTTTTTCTTTGTCGTCAACTTCTACGTCTACTGCTATCTCGTTTTCGAGTATTTCTTGGCATTTGTGTGATGCTTGTCTTAGTCCTGATGCTATTATTGTTGGGTGTACGTCTTGTTCTAGAAGTTCTTGTGCTTGTTTTAGGAGTTCTCCTGCTATTACGACAGCTGTTGTTGTTCCGTCGCCTACTTCATCTTCTTGTGTTTTTGCGACTTCTACAACCATTTTGGCTGCTGGGTGTTCTATATCCATCTCTTTTAGTATGGTTACGCCGTCGTTTGTTATTATAACGTCTCCTAGTGTGTCGACGAGCATTTTGTCCATGCCTTTTGGTCCGAGTGTTGTTCGGACTGCAGCGGCTACGGCTTTTGCTGCGTTAATGTTGTTTTCTTGAGCGTCTCGGCCTCTTGTTCTCTTGGTATCTTCACTAAGTATAAAAACTGGTTGTCTCATAGACATATTTTAAATTACCTCCATTCACGCACTCTTTTTCAAGAGTTTTGTGATGGCTTAGAATCTAACAGTTAATGGAATGTTGTACTATAAAAAAGTTTCGGTGGTTTTGGTGGTTACAACTCCTCCAAACCAACAAAACCAACAAAAAACACCAACAAAAAACAAAACACTAACAACCCAACACTACAATCGAACCCCACACCTAAAGCAGTTCAAACCAAACCAAAAAAGTTCTTTAGAAAAAATAAATATTTCCTTTACGGACATCTATCATCAAGCAGACCAAGAAGGTCCTCTACAGAATCAAAATCACTTATTTCCTGTTCAAAAACTATTGGTGCATCCTCAATGTTTGACCTATCCTTCTTACTTTCTTTAACAACCATAAAACAGCCATAGTCTATCGTTCCTGAAACACTACTGATAATACTCGCCTTCTTCTTAAGCCTCTCATTATAGGCCTCAATACCCGTTAAATATGCTTGTCGTTCAGTCCTCGACAAAGCGTTAAACGGAGCCCGATCAGTAGGCAACACCCTCAAGCCCAAAGAAGAAAGAAGGTCCAAAACAGGGTTCTCAATCTTATCCCGCCCAACCTCAACATCATCATCGGGAGAGATATCGACAGTTTCAAACAAGGGAATATCGAAAACCTCTTCAATCTCCATAGCTACATCCAGATTCACGTCACCACCCTCCTCATACTTACGGATAGCACTTCTAGATACACCGAGTTTAGAAGCCAGTTCACCCCTAGAAATACCCTTCTCAACCCTAGCTTGCCTCAAACGTTCACTGTTAAGCTTAGCATAATTACCCCCAGGAGCCGAATAAACAACAAAAGGGATCTCCTCAACAACATGGTCGTAAAGTGTCTCAGGAGTTACAGCCCTAACCCCATACCTGTTGTAAACAACACCACGGTTCATAGGCTCACCCCTATTCTTAACACCAACAACCAACGGAGTTGCCATAAACAACCTAGATATCTCAGAAAGCCTAAAAGCAACATCATCCCTAAGACTATTAATATCCACAAGAACCTTTAAAACAAGTATACGCTCGCCTTTCTTAGCAACATAGTCAAAGCTCTTAGGATACACCGTACATTCATCAGAAACTTTATAGCCACCTTCAAGTAAGATAGCAACAACTTCATCCTTAAGAGCCTGCGTCATTTTATATACTATTTATATTTAGCGAGATAAATAACCTTCTCAAAACAAATCAAAACGACACAAAAAATGTAGTCAGCTAACCTAACTTAAACAACCCAAAAGTTGTAAAAAATAAATTTCAAAATAACGGTAACCCTGATCCTCCAGGATATTTATTACCCACCTCTCCCTTTATACCATTCAATCTAGATAGGATCGAACCACAGCTGTGTATAGAGTTGTCTATCGATGTTATGTCTCCTGTTCGATATCTAATCAATGGCATCCCCTCTCTACTTAATGTTGTCACTACCAACTCCCCTTCCTCTCCAGACCCCAATGGTTCAAGTGTTTCTGGATCCACCACTTCAAGGTAAAACTCGCTCTCATTTACATGTAGGCCATCTTTATCTTGGCACTCTATAGCCACAGCAAAACCGGTTTCAGTCGTTCCGTAATGGTCATATACATCACATCGGTATATCCTCTCAATTTCGTTACGGATATCTTCATTGAATGGATAGTATACACATCCTCTTGACATTATCATTTTATCTATATCCACACCACTCAAACCGATATCCATTCTATCAACAGTTTTAGCAAGAGTATACAAATATGGGTGTGAACCTATAACAGCGGTTGGTTCAAACTCACCCATCTTCTCAACCTGTTCATCAGCTGTCAAGTGATCTGTATGCATTACTGTACAGTCACATTCAACTGCAGCCATCTTAACTAAGAATGGACAGCCCCATTCAGTCTCTTTCGGAAACGTTATCAACAAACGATCATCTCTATCTAAACCAACCGTTTCCAATCCAGCAGAAATAGATTTAACCAGGTTTTTAAGCTCTTCTTTAGTATATAAAATCCTTTTACCACTATCTGTAAAACCACGGAATATATCGTTACGGGTGACAGCCATAAACCGGTAGTGGTTCCCAACAACCTCTTCAACAGATGTAAGCGGTACCTCCTCCCTAAAAACATCTAAACTATCTATCTCACCAACAACAACATCTTTCTCTTTAAATAAATCACGATAATAACTACTGTTCTCAAAAGCATACCTAAGGTTCTCCAAAACCAAATGCTCGCTATACCTACTAATCTCAGCCCTACCAACATCATCAATGGACGACAGAGAACTAGATCTAACCACTTCTTCACCAGCCCTATCCTCGAACCAACTGAACACATTGTTCTTTACAAAAATCTCCAAATCCATTACTAAAAACCCCTACCTAAAAATACTTCAATACAACAAATAAACCATAAAAGCAATAAAACCCAATCCCCTAAATCAAAAACTAAAAAACGTTCCAAAAATATACATACACGAATTCCTGAACCGATATCCACTATATATACATCCATTCACTTTCTTCTTTAAAGTATACAAATGTCTGTATAAATCACATAGCCATATCTATCTCGCTAACATATCTGATATAGGTGTGCAGGGAGTTTTTGGGTTATAGTCAAAAAATGATAAGTAATCAAATGATTTAATAGTTAATTGAAGTGTTTTTAATTAAAGGGTTCTGAGATCTATGTCGGACGAATTTATTAGGGTCAAAAATCTTACAAAGCGATTCGGCGATGTCACCGCATTAAACAACGTTAACTTATCGATAGGTCGGGGTGAAATATACGGCCTAATGGGGAAAAGCGGTGCTGGAAAATCCGTATTGATGCATGCTATTAGAGGTAGTACCGAATACAAGCCAGATGAAGGTCAGGTTATATTCAGGTTGTTGGTATGCTCAGACTGCATGTGGGTTGAGCCTATAGGAACCTCACACTCCTGCCCTAGATGTCAAGGAGAGATGGAACAAAAAGATGTAGATTACTGGAATGCGGAAAAAGAACTATTCAAAGCGATTAGGTCCCGTATATCTATAATGCTTCAACGTAGTTTCTCACTTTTCGGAGACAAATCCACAATCGAAAACGTACTGGAAGCAATCAACGACCCAAACATGTCTGAATCTGAAAAAGCAGAGTTCGCAATGAACCTCCTAGAGAAAGTGGATATGACTCACCGAACCACACACATAGCACGAGACCTAAGTGGAGGAGAAAAACAACGTGTCGTACTGGCAAGACAGCTAGCGAAAAAACCCATGTTATTACTAGCAGACGAACCAACCGGCACACTGGACCCAAAAAGTGCAGACACAGTTCACAACATGCTAACCCATAAAGCTGACAATGAAGGTCTAACAGTAATAACAGCATCACACTGGCCAGACGTAATCAGAGACATCAGCCATAGAGGAGCTTGGCTCGAAGCAGGAGAGGTAGTTGAAGAAGGTGGTCCAAAAGAAATAACAGAAGAGTTCATAAAAGTTAAAGGACCAACAGCTCCACGAGAAGTCGAGTTCGAAGACACAATAGTTAAAGTTGAAGACGTCAAGAAATACTTCTATTCCGTAAAAAGAGGTGTAGTCAAAGCAGTAGATGGAGTTTCACTGGAACTAGACGAAAAAGAAATCTTCGGTTTGGTCGGCTGGAGTGGCTCTGGAAAAACCACACTTGCAAGAATGATATCTGGAATCACCGAACCCGAAGAAGGAACTGTAGAAGTTAGAATCGGTGACGACTGGATAGACATGTCAAAAAAAGGACCTAATGGAAAAGGCCGGGCAACACCACACCTTGAAATACTGCATCAAGAACACTCTCTACACCCATATTCAACCATTTTCGAAAACCTATCCACCGCCATAGGTACAAAACTACCCGAAGAGTTCGTTCGTATAAAAGCAAAAGAAACACTCGAAGGACTCGGTATGAAAGAATCACGAGTAGAATCGATATTGGATTCAAGACCAAGGTCTTTAAGCGTAGGTGAAGACCAACGTGTCGCCCTAGCCCAAGTATTGATGAAGGAACCCACACTCAACATACTTGACGAGCCAGCTGGAACACTCGACCCAGTAACTAAAGCAGATGTTGCAGAAGCAATAGTTAGTGCAAGAGAAGAGTTAGGCGCCACCTTCCTAATAATAAGCCACGACCGTGATTTTATATTAGACACATGTGACCGTGCATGCTTAATGAGCAACGGTAAGGTTGTAGTTTCTGGAGACCCAAAAAAAGTCGTAGACCGGTTGGTAGAAGAAAAGGAGGTTCAAGTTTGAAGAAAGGGATTGGCCGTAAATGCCGAATCGTCGATTGCAGAGAAACCGCAGGGCTCGCCAAAACCGGTGGGTTAGCACAGAGAAACACAGTAGCCGAATCACCATCCAGAGATGTTATAGCAATCGCCATGGGGCCAGGACGTAGACACATAACAAAACCGATATGCGAAATAACATACGCATTACGTGAAGAAGGGATCGATACAAGCGTGATAGTTCTAAACGCAGGTAGTGGAGTTCCCACAGACGCACCAGCCAGAACAATGGGTACATTCGGGTTGGAACCTGAAGAAATCAAAAAAATACAGCAATTCAAACTAGCAGTTATACATCTAGGTAACGTTAAAAACCACATCGTCTATAAAGCAAGACTTGTTTTAAGAAACGTAGACATCCCTGCGATATGTGTCACCCAATGTCCCGTAGATTTTGAAGACTTTTCAGCAATTGGAATAAAAACACGGAAAGACATGCCGCCAGAAGAAGAGATAAAAACAAAAGGAGAAATCGTTGAAATAATATCAGGCATCATAAGAGGCGAAGCATGTCCACAGAGCAAGTTAGATGAAGTCATACGCAAAGTAAAGGAAAACCTAATTACTATTGAACAAAAAACAAAACAAGAAGCGATAACCGACTAAATCGGGGAAAATCTTTATAAGTCGTAAATAATATTACTTTAAAATTCAGCCGTCGCTGGCATAAATTATAACGCAGTTAAAAAATAAGAGGCAAACAATGTTTATTGGTAGTCATTTCTATAGTGGGGTCAGCTTCCTAGCAATAATGGCCGTAGCAATGCTCACGGTATTTATTTTTGGAGCTGGACTCCTCTGGAAATTCAATATATACGGAAAGGGCTCACGCGAATGGATGGGAGACGCAGAGGAACCAGGAATAAAAAACTTCTTTAAAAGCTTCGCACACTCGGCCGAAGCAAAACCAGGAATAAAAAACATACTTCTAAACGGATTACTACAACTAAGGTTATTCAAGAGAAGCAAACTAAGATGGACAATGCACATGTCGATCTTCTGGGGATTCATGGCACTATTCCTACTTTCAATATACCTACTTCTCTACGAAATAATAACATACTACATACTCGGTTGGTCAATCGACTACTTCATAGCCGAAAGAGAATCACTACACGTAGCAATCTGGGGTAACCTATTCGGAATCATCTTAATGGTCGGCCTTGTAATGGCAGTATTGAACAGGTTTTTTGGAGAGCCAACAAAAAGAATGTCAACCGCCTACGACTGGGGGCCACTAGTCCTTCTAATAATAGTCAACATAACCGGATTTATGGCTCAGTTCGCAAGAGAAACACCATTCTACGGACACTTCCCAGAGATATTCGCCGGAAGCTGGGAATTCTTAGGTGGGGCAATAACACAAACCGAAATAGCCTTAGGACACGGAGTTATCTCACTACTATTCCTCGCAATACTACCATTCACCAAGTTCATACATTTCTTCACAGTACCACTGACACAGATGGCGAATTATGGAGAAGAATACAAGCCAAGAAAGGCTTATGGAAAAAAACACGAACCCGAAACATAACCAAGGTGTATTAAGATGGCTAAAAACAAACCAAATATAAATTTCAAAGCTCTTGAAGCCAAATCAATAATGGAGCTTGACGCATGCACCCGATGCGGTGAATGTGAAGATATATGTCCAACACGAGACGCTACAGACGACATCGACGTCGCCCCAAGAAGTAAAATCGACAGATGGAGACAATACATAAACCGTAACTACGGACTAAAAGCAAAACTATTCGGTCCAAAACCAGTTGAACCGGAAGAAATCGAGAAATTCCGAGACGACCTATACACATGCACAACCTGCGGAAGCTGCAAAGAAGTATGCCCCGTAAACATAGACACAGTAGAACTATGGGAATCACTACGACAAAACCTAGTTCTAGCAGGAGAAGGTCCATATGGAAAACAAGCCAAGTTCTCAGAGATACTCGAGAAATACCAGAACCCATATATGGAGGAAAAAGAAGAGCGGGTTAACTGGATACCCGAAGACATCGCGATAGAGGAAGAAGCTGAGATCGCCTACTTCACCGGATGTACAGCTTCACTCAGGATGAGAACGGTGGCCGCAGCAGCGATGCGAATCCTCAACGACCTCGAAATACCATTCACCTACCTAGGGGAAGACGAAGAGTGCTGTGGATCTGTGCTGCTTAGAACCGGGCAATACAGACAGCCAGGAGAAGAAAACGAACAAGAGAGAATCGTACGTAAAATGACGGAGAGAAACGTACAGCGATTAAAAGACAGAGGAGTTAAAAAAGTTCTTTTCAGCTGTGCAGGATGCTTCCGAACAGCCCTACTCGACTGGGAAGAGGTAATTGGAGAAGAAATAGACCTACAGTTCGTACATATCTCACAGTTCCTAGCAGACGTAATAAGAGAAGGAGACATAGAGTGGAGCGAAGATTGGGATGAAGATATGACAGTAACATACCACGACCCATGCCACCTAAGACTCGACCTCGAAATATTCGAAGACCCCAGATACGTCTACGAAAGCATACCCGGAATCAATTTAGTTGAAATGGAAAGAAGCCACAACCTAAGCAGATGTTGTGGAGCCGGAGGCGGAGTAAAAGCCGGAATACCCGAAGTAGCTGGAAATTCAGCTGAAACAAGATGTAGAGACGCATTAGAAACTGGTGCGGACATGGTATCAAGCGCCTGCCCATTCTGCAGGCTAAACCTCGGAGACGGAATAAAAAGCCTCATGGAAAGCGGTGAAATAGAAGAAGGACGTCTTGAAGCAGAAGACCTCGTAATAATAACCGCAAAAGCAATGGGCCTCAAAACCACGTTAAATGGAGATGAACCCGAAGAAACCGAAGAAGAGGCTGAAGAAAAAGAGGCTGAGGCAGAAGAATAAATTGAAAGAAGATAACTACCTATCTGTAAATGTAGAAGGACGGGATGTACCCTTCGATCCTGAACAGCTCAGGAAGATACAGAGCCATCCCTGTTTCAGCGAAAAAGCATGCAGTCGTTTCGGGAGAATGCATCTCCCAGTAGCCCCTAAATGCAACATACAATGCAACTACTGCATACGAAAATACGACTGCGTGAACGAAACCAGGCCCGGCGTATCCAGCGACGTACTGACCCCACAACAAGCCATAGAGCGAGCTAGCGAGATGTTCAAAAAATATCCATACATCAAAGTAGTGGGTGTAGCCGGGCCTGGCGAACCCCTCTACAATCCAGAAACATTCGAAACCCTCAAACTAATAAAAAAGAAATATCCCAACAAAATCTTGTGTATAAGCACAAACGGACTGTTACTACCTGATAAAATCGAAGAACTAACCGAAATCGGGATATCCAACCTAACAATAACAATCAACGCTATAGACCCGAAAATAGGTAAAGAAATCTATTCATACATAAAATACAACGACAAAGAATATAGAGGCCAAGAAGCAGCTGAAATACTTATAGAAAAACAGCTATCAGGTCTTGAAAAGGCAATGAAAACAGACATGATAATAAAGGTCAACACCGTATTGATACCAACTGTAAACGAAAACCACATAAAAGACATAGCTAAAAAAATACATGAAAAAGGAGTCTACCTCCAAAACATCACTCCATTAATTCCACAATACAAACTTAAAGATATAGATCCTCCTACACGAGAACAGAAAAAAAAGATACAGGAAGAATGCAGCGAATACGTAAGGCAAATGAAACATTGCCGACAATGCAGGTCTGACGCTGTAGGAAAGTTAGGTGAAGACAAATCTTGTCAATAAAACAGAGATGGTAAGAGATCTTCTTTAAACCCCTAATATCACATTTGTTAGGTTTATATATTTTTTTGTTTTAGTTTTTTTGTTTTTGTTTTTTGTTGCTGAGGATTTTGTTTTCTATTTTTTCTCCAACCAGTTTTTTTCCATCTATTATGGCTCTGTTGAGTTTGCAGTTTTTTATTTCTGAGTTGCCTACGATGATGCTTTCCTTGATAGTTGAATTCTTTATTTTAGAGCTTTCAATGTATGTCTGCTTTATTTCTGAGTTCTCTATTTCGGAGGATACAAATGTGTTTTCTCCAACAACGGTCGTGTAAGCATCTATATATCCTTTTGAAGTTCCAATGTCGAACCAGTTTCCTTCAAACTTGAAAGCCCTAACCTCCTCATGGTTAACCAACCATTCTATAAAATATCCCGGTGAATCTGGATTTAAACCCTCATCCATATACCGACTGAGGTTTTCAACTCCTCTCTCCGATAATATATAGAAAGCGATACTGATCAAATTAGACAGAGGTTCTTTAGGTTTTTCTTCAAAATCTACAACCCTTTCACCACGTACCTCTAGCACTCCAAACTGGCTTGGATCCTCATCCAAATCATAGGCGGCTAAACACGAACCATCTCCATCTGAATAGAAATCTATGAAATCTGAAAGTGAGAATGAAACATAGTTATCTCCAGCAACTATCAATAATGGGCCTTTCAAGTTTTTCGACGTAACTATCTGGTGTAGGGCTCCAATGGCTCCAGGTTTCTCCCCCTCCTTCAAAGAGTCTTCAACAACTACCTCAACGTTACTGTATCCATTGGATTCTATATATCTCTCGAAATCCTGTTGAAATTTTTTGTTGGTGGATAGGTATACCTTGTCGACACGGTCTTCCCTAACTATCTCCTTCAATAAATAATCAACTATTTCGCGTTTACCTAACGGCAATAAAGGTTTGGCTTTGTCTTTGGTTAAAGGCCATAGCCTTGTTGCAAATCCACCTGCAAGTACAATAGCATCCATATTTAATCCTCGAATCCCCATTCCGTCTTACTTTTTCGGGAAACGCCGAACCAAGAATAAGAGTTAAAACACCATATATTTTAGCCTAAATCAAACACTCGGTTTGAAGAAAAACCTTCTTTAATTAATTCAAATTAAAAACAATATTGTTTGAATTTGTAGCTATATTTTCTATAGTTTAAAAATTTCTTAGGCACTTAACAATGTAAATAAAAATAGTTGTTGAGAAACCCATTAACGGGCTTCTCGTTTAAATTTTCTTTAGCTTTCCGGATTGGGTTTTTAGAACAGTCCAGTTATCCAGTCTATGTAGCTTACTCCAGCGTATTCAGCTAGATACCAATCAAAGTTGAGTAGTAACACTATGCCTATAATGATTAGTATTGGGATTCTTACGTGCCAGAGCCATGCTCTTATGAGGCTTCTGTTACCAACTCCCTTGGCCAGTTCTTCTTCGGCTTCTTCGTAAATCCATCCAACGAATACCACTAGGAAGAACATACCGAGTGGTAGTAATATGTACGCTGTTAGGTGATCGTATATATCGAGCCAATATAGGTCCAACGCCACTGGAACTCCTGTTAGGAATATTGCTAGGCTGACTGCGCTGGCTGCTATCTTTCTGTCTATTCGGAAGTTGTCAACGATGAATGAAACAACTACCTCGAGTATGCTTATTGCACTGGATAAAGCTGCTATCAGTACTGTAAAGAAGAACAAGAAACCTACTACTTCAGCAGCAATTCCTGGTAATTCAGCGATTGCTCCCCCAAGGCCTACGAAGAGTTCTCCTGCTCCACCTTCGCCTGGTGAAACTCCTATTGTGAAAAGTATTGGGAAAACGACGAAACCGGTCATTATAGCTATCAATGTGTCTAGACCAACGATTGAAGCACCATCTTTACCTAAGTTTTTGTCTTCACCTAAATAAGAAGAATAGGTTATCATTGCACCCATACCAAGCGATAAGGTAAAGAATGCCTGTCCTGCAGCAGCAGGTAATATCGATGTCCAGTTTTCAGCTAGAACAGCGAAATCAGGTTCTAGATACCATGAAATACCGTCCATAGCGCCTTCTAGTGTTAATGCATATATTCCAAGGAATATTAGTAAAACGACTATTGCTGGAACCATTAGTTTAACCGCTATCTCTATACCACGTTTTATTCCGAAGAAAACAATTCCTCCGGTTAACAACATGAATACGGCGTGGAATGCTAGGGCGTCATACCCCATGGCTATTGAATTAAAATAGGCCGTAGGGTCTGCGAAGTAGGCTCCTGTGAGGCTTGCTCCAGCATATCGGAAGACCCATCCACCGACAACGCTGTAAAAAGCAAGTATCACAAAGGCTGTTACAACACCTATTGCTCCCGCGAACATCCATTTCTTGTAACCAAGTTCTTCAAAAGCGTTAATTGGATTACGCTGTGATCTACGTCCGATGACGAATTCGACGAGCATTGCGGGGAAACCTATTGCAAAAATAAACAATAGGTAGATCAATAGAAACGCTGCACCACCTTCTTGTCCAACCTGGAAAGGGAAACGCCATATGTTTCCCAACCCGACTGCGCTACCTACTGCAGCCAGGATAAAACCCATCCGGGTTGCCCAGTTTTCTCGTTCAAACATTTCTTTAAAAAACTCATACTATTCCCTTAAATACCTTTCGGAAAAAAACACCACATTAATCATTAAAAAACCCATATTTATGACAAAAACATCACAAAAACACCGTTTTTCAAATCAAAAAACCCCAAACCACCCAACACCAATCAGACTGTTAAACAAAAACACACCACAACACAAACCACGAAATCTAAAAAAATAAAAACAAAACAAAAAAGCTGTTTAAACACAAGATAACAAAAAAACAAATTAATTAAATTTAATTTAAAATTTAATTTTGGGTTTTTGTGGAGTAATTGAGGTTTTTGTCGGTATTGGGTTGTTAAAGGAATATTAAGACGAGTATTAGGTTGTATATTAGTAGTATTGAGATTGGTTTTGCTATTTGTTTTAGGTTTTTTATTAGGTCTGAGTTGAAGTATTCGGTTGTTACGACTAGGCATAGGTGCACTGGTGATGCGAGGTATCCGAGGAAGCAGGATACGAATAGTATGCTTATGTGTATTGGTTGGAGTTCGGGTATGAATGGTATTATTAGTGGGAATGATATTCCAATTGCTGCCATACCTATTCCGGTCACCATGGCGATTATGAATGGTATTAGTAGTACTATTAGTTCGATTGGGATTCCTATTGCTCTTGATATGTCTACGATTATTTCTAGTGAGCCGGTTTCTGTTAATATTTCTCTAAAGAACATTATTCCGAATACAGCGAGCACTAGGTTTGGTGGGAATCCTTCCTTCATTATTTTTATTGTTTTTTTGGGTTTTAGGCGTTGTATGTTTTGTATTATTAGGAGGAGGAAGGCTAGTGGTACGAAGTATCGCAGGCTTATACCTGTTACGCCGTATAATGCTATTGCTATTAGTATTGGGGCTAAACCGTAGATAACTGTCCATGTTCCGTTGTAATATCCTTTATTTCCCTCTATATCTCCTTTTTTTAATGGTCGTATGTAGAAGATGTATCCTAGTATTAGTGCTATTATTGCTACTGGTATTTGTATTAATATTAGTTGGTATATACTTACTTCTCCTAATCTTGCTGCTAGAACTAGGTCTGGTGAGAAGGGGAATATGAAGAAAAAGAAATGTCTGAACCAGAAGTTTATTACGGTTTTTTCTTCATTTGTTGAGCCTAGTTTATCTGCTTCTGGCTCCATTACTGGTGCTGACATTAAAGCGCCACCAGGCATTGGTAGTAGGCCGAAGATTGCTGGTATTGCCCCTACTGTTCCTCTGCGCGACATTAATGATCGGAATCCATCTAATACTCGGTCTATCTGGCCGGTTTCTTTCATTCCGACTCCGATCATGTTTATGAATATTACCAATACGATTAGGTCTATTGTGCTTGGGTCTCTCAGTGTGTTTATAGTGGATTCGATTAGTTGTGTTGGGGTGAGCTGGCTTGTAATCGCTACGGTTAATGCCCCTATAACCATAGCGATTCCGTAATCTATTTTTATTCTAACTAATGCGATTATGATTAGTAATCCGAGTATAACTCCTGTTAAAGCAAGCATTTTTTTATATGTTTAAGGGTTGTTTTTTTGGTGGTTTAGAACTGTTTGGATGAGTTTTATCTTTAGTGTTTTATTTATAACGTCTTGAGTTTGGGTTTTAGGGGTTTTTAAAACCTATTTGTTGTTAAGTGGGTTGTTTTTAATGTTTAAGGCCATGGTTGGGTTTTATATAATAATATTTGGTGGTTTTTTCTTTTTTCAGTTTTAGATTGTTGTTTGTTTGTGTTTTAGTTGGTTTTTTTGTTGTTTGTTTGTGTCTTAGTTGGTTTTCTTTGGGTTTAAACAAAATCTATAAAAGCGGTAAAAGTGTATATTAGTTTCAGTGATATGTATGTCTCAGAAAATAATGGTCGTTGATGACTCTGACTTTATGAGGAATCTTCTTAAGCAGATTCTTGAGGAAAAACACAATGTGATTGGGGAGGCTGAGAATGGTGCTGACGCTGTTCAAAAATATTTTGAGCTGGAGCCGGATATAACTATGATGGATATTGTTATGCCTGTTAAAAATGGTATTGAGGCTACTGCTGAGATTAAAAAACGTGATTCTGGTGCTAAAGTAATTATGTGTACCTCTGTTGGTCAGGAGAAGAAGATGGAGAAGGCGATTGAAGCTGGTGCTGATGGTTATATAACGAAGCCTTTTCAAAAACCAAGTGTGATGGAAGCAATTAATGATGTTGTTTCTAATTAAATGGGATTTAAGATGGTTCGGGCTTTGATAACCGATGACTCCCGGTTTATGCGGGAGGTTTTGAAGAATATCCTTGAGAAAGGTGGTGTAGATGTTGTTGGTACCGCTGAAAACGGTTTAGATGCCGTTGAGAAGGTTGAGCGGCTTAAACCTGATGTAGTTACTATGGACATTGAAATGCCTAAGATGGGTGGTTTAGAGGCTATTGAATCGATTATGGATAGACATCCAACACCTATATTGGTTATCAGCAGCCATTCAACTGAAAACGCTAAGTTGACAATGGAGGCATTGGATCGGGGGGCAATAGATTTTTTCGTCAAACCGGGTGGGGATAAATCTATCGAAATCTCCAAAATGTCAAACGAACTTGTAACCAAGGTAGAAGCGGTTGCTGGGACAAAACCGGTTAGAGATTTCAAAGGAGATACCAAAGTTAGGGGCGTTGGGGATATAACTGATGACCCCACACTAATTATTGGTGCTTCAACCGGCGGTCCAAAATGTGTTGAAACAGTACTATCGATGCTTCCATTGGAAGCCGGTTTTAGGGTGATAGTTGTACAGCATATGTCCAGTCCCTTCACTAAACAGTTTGCTGAACGGCTTAATCGTTCATCTGAATATGAAATATGGGAGTCCAACCAACGTGATAAGGTTGGTGTTGGGGAGGGAGTTGTTGCTCGTGGTGGAAACCATCTTAAGGTAGTTAGTTATCGAAATGGAGTTATTGGGGTGCGTTTAACCGATGACCCACCGGTGAATAGTATCAGACCCGCCATAGATGTTACAATGGAGTCTGCTGCCCGTAAAATAGATGGTTTCTTGGTAGCCACATTGCTTACAGGGATGGGTCGCGACGGTGTAGATGGTGCTAGAGAGGTTAAGAAGGTTGGTGGGTCGGTTATCGTTCAAGATGAAGCCACAAGCCAAGTTTTCGGTATCCCAAAGAGAGCGATAGAGGCCGGTGTTGTGGATAGGGTTTTACCTATAAACGAGATACCTGACAGTATCTTGGATGTGGTTATGAGTTAAGTTAAATTATGGTGTTTTGCGATGGAGGAATATTTAGAGAGTTTTGTGCTTGAAGGCAAGGAGATGTTGACCGAGATCAATAATGCCTTGCTTGAAATAGAGAAAGACCCAGGTAATAGAGAGGCTATTGACTCTGTTTTTAGAGCCGCTCACACACTTAAAGGTAATTTTGGAGCCATGGGTTTTAAAGGGGCTAGTGACCTTTCACATGCTATAGAAGACCTTCTTGATGGGGTTCGGGCTAGAGAGATAGAGGTCACAAGTGAAAACATGGATTCGGTTTTCAAAGGCGTTGACACTATCGAAAGGATGTTAAATGAGATAGAGGAAGGTGGTGAGACCAGTGTTGACCCAACCCCGATAATCAAAGAGATTAGATCTAAAATAAAGGATTCAAATCCACCTGAAACAGATAATGGTGATCAGTTAGGTAGAGATTGGCTTGAAGATATCGATTCAGATAACGGACAGTTCTATGTTGAAGTTAACCTCGAAAACTTGAATATGAAGGGCGTGGACGCAAAACTACTCTTCAAATCATTTGATGGGTTAGATGTTGTTAAATCAAACCCACCGATGGATGATGTATTAGAAGGCAAGTATGAAAGTTCTATAGAGTTTGTATGCTCCCTAGAGAATGGTGTTGATAGTTTCAAGGAGAAACTGGACAACTCCAGTAAGGTTGGAAGTTACGTTGTAAAACCTGTTCAAGAGGTTTTTGGGGACAACGAACATGGTTTCGATGTCGAAGATGGTGTTGAACTAGATGTCGAAAAGCCAGCTAAAAACCAATCCATGGAGAAGATTCAGTCTGTAAGGGTAGATACAGACCAGATAGATTCATTGATGAACCGTGTTAAAGAGCTTGTTACAACAAGAATACGTATTAGACAGTCAATAGAGAGTGGAGAGACACTTAAAGTTGAAAAAGAACTTAAAGAACTGGATAAACTTTCATCAAAACTTCAAAACATCGTTATGGATATCCGGTTGGTTCCTCTAAAAAAAGTTGTCGGTAAGTTCCCAAGAATGGTTAGAGACCTCGCAAACTCCGAAGGAAAAAAAATAAATCTAGTTATAAAAGGAGACGACCTAGAGCTTGATAGAACAGTTCTAAATGAAATCGGAGACCCATTAATGCATCTACTTCGTAACTCAATTGACCATGGTATAGAACTACCTGAAGAAAGGGTTAAAGCAGGTAAACCAGAGGTTGGAGAAATAGTCTTAGAAGGCCGGCAAGAACAAGGTAAAGCAGTTATAGAAGTACGTGACGATGGGGGAGGGCTAGATGCAGAAGCGATTAAAGAGAAAGCTATTGAAAGAGAGGTTGTAACCGATAGTCAAGCCAGTGAAATGACCGATAACGAAGTTTACGAACTCATCTTTGAAAGCGGTTTTTCAACAACAACCGAGGTAACAGAGGTCAGTGGCCGTGGAGTCGGTATGGATGTTGTTAAAAACACTATATCAAAACTTGATGGCTCGATCGATATAACAAGCGAACCTGGAGAGGGAACAACAATAAAACTTTCACTACCATTCACCGTCAGCATCGTCAAAGTACTGCTTATAGAGGTAGGTGACGATGTTTTCGGAATACCTGTAAAACATCTAGACAAAATACTGAACATGAAAAAAACCACAAAGGTGGATGGACAGGAGATAATGGATATCGATGGAGAAACCTACAGAGTCTACAGACTCGGAGAGATATTCAACATACCAAACTCAACCGACAAAGGCATGTCCCTTAAGATAAAGGACGAAATCAGTTCAATGGCTTTACAGTGTGACCGGGTCATAAAAATCGAAGAGGTTGTAGTTAAAACCTACGGCAGTCTTGTAAGCAACACCCCTGGAATAGCGGGAGCCGCTATAATGGGTGAAGGAAAAGTAATAAACATAATCGACGTGGACACATTAAAAAAAGCTGAAAAACAACTAAAATAAACAAAAAATTGATTTGGTGATTTAATTGAGCATGATGATAGATATAAGAAAACTTAGTATGTTTAACGAAATGGCGAACGAAGGCGCAAACACCGTAGCAAACCAACTGACACAGATGACACAGATCGAAACCGAAATGCAGATAACTAAAATAAACTTCCTAGACATAGAAAACATCCGAGCACACATGGGATACGAAGACCGTATAGCCGTTAGAATAAATATCGAATCGATGCCCAATGGATGTATATTAATATTCTTCGATGAAAAAAGTGCTAAAACACTTTCACAAGTAATGCTAGCCGGAATGGTCGATGATAACAAAGAAGACGGTGAGTTCAACGATATGGAACAAAGCGCAATACAAGAAATAGGCAACATAATGACAAGCGGATTCATAGACGGATGGGCCAACGTATTAGAAACCACAATAGAGATCGGTACACCAACATTCTACCACACAAGCGGAAGCAACATAGTAGATGAAGAAATACAGTTCGAAGACGACGACATAGCACTACTATTCGATTCACGGATACACACACCTAAATCAGAAACAGACTCAATATCCGGAGAAATATACGTATTTCCAAACCTAAAAGACCTAGTAAAAATGATGAATGAGATAGAGTTGAAAACATGAAGATACAGATAGACTCACTTGGCTCCTTCAACCGGATGGCTATGAAAGGAGCTGACACCGCCGCAAAAAGCCTCTCAATGATGGTGAACCAAGATATAGATGTAGAGATCACAAAAGTAGATTTCATTCCAATAGAAGAACTAAGCAAACAGATGGATCAAAACAAATATAGAGGCGTATCCATCACATACCAAGGTGGTTTACAAGGAGGATCAATACTAGTATTCCCACCAAAAGGCGCCAGAAAAATCGTGAAATCCGTAATGCCACTAGCAGGAGACGAAGCAGGAGACGAATTCGGCGAAATGGAACAAAGCGCAATACAAGAAATAGGCAACATAATGACAAGCGGATTCATAGACGGATGGGCCGACATGCTCCAAACAGACATAGACATATCAACACCCAACTACATCGAAGACAACTGGAACAACATGGTCGAACAAGAGATAAACCAAAACGCAAACACAGACTTCATAATAGCGTTCGTAAGCAAAATGAAAACAGTTGGAAAAAGCATTAAATTCTATTTCTACATGTTCCCTGAACCAAACTCACTAGAAAACGCCCTAAACAGCCAGAGCACAAAAAAACAAAAACCAATAGACACAGAAGGACTCAGAAAACTGAACGAAGTAACAAAAACAAGCGCCAACCAAATATCCGAAAACCTAAGCATGATGACCCAGATGCCAACAAAACTCCAAATACTCAACCTAAACTTCGTGCCAATAGAAGAAGTAGGAAACGGCTTCAGCAACGGAAGTTGCATAGCAAACGTATTCAAATTCGAAGGAAGCCTAAGCGGATACGTAATGATAAAATTCAGCGAGAAATCAGCCAAAGACCTAACAACCAACCTATTAGGGAAAAAACCAGAAAACGGTTTCGGCGAAATGGAACAAAGCGCAATACAAGAAATAGGCAACATAATGACAAGCGGATTCATAGACGGATGGGCCGACATGCTCCAAACAGACATAGACATATCAACACCCAACTACATGCACGACATGGGTAAATCCATAGTACAATCTGTATTAAGCCTGATGGCAGAAGACCAAAAATACGTATTCCTATTCGACACAAAAATAGACGCAGCAGACCAAGAATTCGAAAGCGACGTATACGTATTCTTCGAAAACAAAAGCATACGACAAAGCCTAAACAAAATAACATAACATAACATAAAATAACCTAACTCAAAAATAGTTAATTTAAACACAAGACGTGATAACTAATGAAAATCATTAGCGATCGAGACGATGTCGGTAAAGACAATAAAGAGATAAATGTAGGCATTGGAGACTACCAGATAACTGAAAATGGAAACACCCTTAAAACCAATGGACTTGGTTCATGCGTTGGAGTCGCAATATACGACAAAAAAAATGAAATAGCAGGCCTACTACATGCAATGCTACCTTCCTACGAAGACTCAAGAGACACAAATCCAGCTAAATATGTAGATACAGGAATAGAAAAACTCGTAAACCAAATGGCTGAAAAAGGATCTAACAAAAAACATCTAGAGGCGAAAATCGTCGGTGGAAGCAACATGTTCGATTTTTCTGGAGAAAATGGAACAATTGGTGAAAGAAACACGAAAGCAGCCCGAGAAAAACTCAAAGAACTAAACATACCTCTAAAAAACGAGGACACTGGCGGTAAATATGGAAGATCGATAAAACTAAAACCCAGATCATGGAACCTAGAAATCAAAAGCGTGAAGAAGGGGGTTAAAGAAATTTGACAAAAGATTTCAACCAGCTAATAAACTACATAGAACGGAAACTATCCTTCCACGGAACCTACTACGAAAAAAAATACCTCAAACGGCGGATAAGAAGCCGTATGAAAAGAACAAAAACCGATTCATACAGCGAATACCTACAAAAACTAAAAAAAGACCAAAATGAACAAAAAGAACTACTAGACACACTCAAAGTAAACGTCACAAAATTCTTCCGAAACAAAGACGTATGGAGCGAAATCGACACAATAATACAAGAACTGATGGAAGAAAAACGAAGACCGAAAATGTGGAGCGCTGCATGCAGCGATGGACGAGAAGCCTACTCCCTAGCAATGCTATACCTAAAAAACAACGGTTCCTCACTAACAAACAACATAGTAACAGGAACAGACATAGACGAAAAAGCATTAAAAAAAGCAAAAAAAGGAGTCTACAAATCAAGTCGAACCGTAGACATAGAAAAACAACTCTCATACCTAAAAAACCATAACGAATACATCGAAAACGATGGACAAACATACAAAATTAAACAAAAAATAAAAAAACTCTGCAACTTCCAACACAAAGACCTCATCGCAGACAAAATAAACAAAAAATTCGACCTAATCCTATGTCGAAACGTATTCATATACGTATCAAACGACTACAAAATGCCAATATTCAAAAGCCTCCAACAAGCACTAAACCCAGGTGGATACCTAATAATAGGCAAAACAGAAACAATGCCATACAAACTAAGAAAAGACTTCAAAACAATAAACAGACGACTAAGAATACACCAAAAAAAACAATAACCAAAAACAATAACCAAAACAAAAAATCAACAACCAGATAAAA
Source organism: Methanonatronarchaeum thermophilum (assembly GCF_002153915.1). NCBI lineage: Archaea > Methanobacteriati > Methanobacteriota > Methanonatronarchaeia > Methanonatronarchaeales > Methanonatronarchaeaceae > Methanonatronarchaeum > Methanonatronarchaeum thermophilum. Next base: position 120,300 of record NZ_MRZU01000004.1, on the reverse strand, counting down.
CAATATAATTTACACAAAAAATATAACCAATAAAAATATTTCAAAGTAACACAATTTTCCCATGGATGTTTGAGCTAGTTCTCCTATTAGGTGTGTTAATCGCAGTTTTCGTTGGATTTAACATAGGTGGATCATCCGCCGGTATCTGCTGGGGAGTCCCAGTAGGAGCTAATGTAATAACAAAAAACGGTGCCGCAATACTCTTCACCTTCTTTGTATTTCTAGGTGGCTGGACCGTAGGCCGACACGTAATAGACACATTAGGAAGAGGCATCGTACCCAGCGATATGTTCACACTCCAAGCCAGCATAATGATCCTACTATTTATAGGTCTAGGAATATTAATCGCAAACCTATACAGTGTCCCCGTACCAACCTCCATGACCGCAGTAGGGTCAATCGCAGGACTCGGATTAGCAACAGGAACCTTAGATTGGGAAGTACTCGGCCGAATAGTAACATGGTGGCTAGTAACCCCAGTACTCGCTTTCTGGGTAGGAGCCGTAACCGGACGTTACATCTACCCATACTTAGAACGATACTTCAAATCAGAGAGATCAGAAGGACCTCTCCTAGACATCCAGTACAATAAAAAAATACCAAAAATAAAGTTAGGGCCAAACACAACCAAACAAGAGATCGCATCAATATCTATAGTGATCATAATCGGTTGTTTCATGGCCTTCAGTGCCGGAGCATCCAACGTACCAAACGCTATCGCCCCCCTTGTAGGAAGCGGGGAACTAAACGAAAACCCAGCAATACTAATCGCAGCTCTAGCAATCGGTTTAGGCGGATTCACAATCGCAAGACGAACAATGGACAGCGTTGGAAACGACCTAACCGAACTACCATTACTAGCAGCCGTAGTAGTATCAGTTGTAGCAGCAACAATAACAACAGGCCTCTCATACATAGGCATACCAATAAGCCTAGTCATGGGAACCGTAATGACAATCGTTGGACTAGGATGGGGACGAGCAAGCAGAGTATCCACAATCCAACAAGTAGCAACAGGAGAAGGCAAGATAGACCTAACAATAAACCCATTACTAGCCGACAAACCAAAAAAAGTAGCAAAAATAGGAGAAGAAAAAATCGAAGACATAGACACCGGAGAACAACTAGTAAGACCAAAAGCAATAGCCCGATTCATCTCCCTCTGGATAATAGGACCAACAGTTTCAGCAGGACTATCATACACCTTCTTCATCCTATCACCAATAGTCTAAAACAAAACAAAACAATCACCAATAGTCTAAAACAAAACAAAACAAAAAAGAAAATTTAAATTGAAGAAAAAATGTCAAACCAAAAAACCGGATTACTACACCACATAATATGGTTTGAAACAAAGATATTCAATCCAATTATAAAGAAAATACTTACTTCCAAACTTCACTGGCCATTAAGCAAGAAATTTATGTTAATCACCTATAAAGGCCATAAAACTGGAGAAAAATACACAACACCCCTCTACTACCGAGAAAAAACAAACACACTGTTTGTGTTAACCATGAAAGATGGTGTAAAGTGGTGGAGAAACTTTAAAAAACAACACCCAGTAACCATACAATACAAAGGAAAAAAGATCAAAACAACAGCAAAAGCAGAAAAAAACCCAGAAACCATTGAAAAATACCTAAAAGAAATGATAACCCAATCAAATACATGGAAAATATTTTTAAAACTATATGGAATCCCCATAAACCCTAACAAAAAACAACTAAAACAGGCCTCAAAAAAAACAATACTGGTAAAATTCAAAAAACACCAAAAACAAACCAAAAAACTAAGAAAACAAAATTGAAATAAATAAACTTCCTCCTCCTTTGGATAGGTGGAGTTTAGGTTATGTAGATAATTGGTTTTGAAGTCGTTTAGGTGGGTTTTTCTGGTTTTTTAGAGCTCTGGTATTCTTTCAAGGACTATTCCTTCTACTCTAAGGGGGAAGTGTTTTTTAGCTTCTTTCATTCCTTCTTTTAGTTTCCATTTTTCTTCGGCGTACATATGTATCAATGGGTCTCCTTTGCATACTTCGTCGCCTCCTTTTTTACATATCTCCAGTCCTGCTTTTTTGTCAGATGGCGAGCCTAGTGCTCTAGCTATATTGACTATTGATTTATTGTTTACTGAGGTGACGTATCCTTCTGAAGGGGCTGTTAATGTTTCTTTGTGTTGGCCTATTTCTATGTCTTCGCTGGTGATGTCGGGGTTGCCTCCTTGTGCTTCTATTATTTCTTTGAATTTTTCTAGTGGCTTTCCATTTTTCAGTAGTTCTCTTGCTTTTTCGGTTCCTTCATCTTTTGAGGAGGTTCCGGCCATTTCAAACAACATGCCTGAGAGGGAGCATGATTTTTCGATCAGGCTTTTTGGGGTTTCTTTTCCTTCTAGTGCCTTTAATGCTTCTCGTGCTTCAAGTGCCGGTCCAACGGCACGGCCTATTGGTGAGCCTCCGTATGTGATTGCACACTCGATTTCCATATCTAGGCGTTCACCTATCTCTATAAAATCCCTTGCTAGTTTGGAGCCTTCTTTACGGTCTTCTATCTTTGTGCCATCGCCAACAGGTATGTCTATAACGACTTTATCTGCTCCAACAGCAATTTTTTTCGCTAGTACGCTGGCTATTAATATTGATACTGGGTCTAGGGCTAATGGATATTCGGCTCGAATTATTTCATCGTCTGCGGGGGCTATGTGGGTTGCTCCACCCCAGACTATCGCAGCACCTACTTGTTTTGTGATTTGGTATATCTCTTCTGCGGTAAATTTAACGGGTGCTAGAACCTCCATTATGTCTGCGGTTCCTGCGGCACCGGTTATCGCTCTTGAAGATGTTTTTGGGATATACAGGCCGGCTGCAGCAACTATTGGGACTATTAGTAAGGTTATTTTGTTTCCAGGGACACCTCCAATGGAGTGTTTGTCGACAATCGGATATTCGGTGAACTCAAGGCTATCCCCATATTCAACCATGGCTTCAGTCATCCATTGAACCTCATCCATAGACATATCTCTAATTGAAACTGCGGTTACCAATGCAGATAGTTCATAGTTACTTAAATTACGGTTGGCGATATCTTTTATCAATTCAAACATTTCTTCTCTTGATAAAAACTCTCCGTATATTTTTTTACGTACATAGTTAGCTGAGTTAGGTCTTCCTGTAGGGGTTAACTCGACTAAATCCCCTTCTACTACGCCTATTTTATCTGAAAAATCAGAAACAAGTCCTACCTCATCGTCACCAACAATCTCGCTGGTTAGTGCGATGAAGGTGGTTGCAGACCCGGTTTTACCGCTGACACGAACCCGGTTTCCATGGCAGACACCGAGGGACCTGGCCACTTCATCGCTTAAAATTGCTTTTTCACCATCGATTTTCAGGTCGAGAATCCTAGATTTAAGCTCCATATATAGTAATGGTTTGGTACTACAGAAATAACTGACCTATCTCTTAACAAAAAGAAAAGATATTTAAGTTTAGATTTATTTTATTTGGTTTAGTCGTTTTAGCAAGTTATCATCTATGTTATGGTTGAAAAAACAAAGTATTATCTTATTTTAATGCAACTTATGTTTGAGGTTATATTTTGGACAACATAGAAAGAAGGAAAGCTATATCTAATTCAGAAATTAGTTTTAGCAATTTAAGGAAATTTAATATCAAGGCTGGTGTTTTACATCTATTTCAGGGAGTTTTGTTAGTTGTACTTGGTTTTTGGTTGGAGTGGTCAAGAGATATCTATACTTTCTATCTAGATTTTGAGGTTACCAACGGTGTTTTTAAGGTTTTACCAGACCCAACGGTATTTTTCACTATTGAATATCTAGGTGTAATTCTTGCTTCGTTCCTATTGATCTCTGGATTCGCCCATATCTATATTGCTTACTTTAAAAACAAAAAATACAATCAATATCTCAGTCAGGGAATGAATCCATACCGGTGGTTCGAATATTCAATCTCCAGCTCGATAATGATCGTGTTGATTGCGCAGTTCGTTGGAGTTTGGGATTTCTGGTCACTGGTAATGATATTTGTATTGAACGCAATGATGATCATGTTCGGCTATCTCATGGAGAAAATCAACAGCCTTACACGAAAGGTCGACTGGACAGCATATATACTAGGAGCTATATCCGGTTTCACCGCTTGGGTTGTTATAGCCGCATACTTCATAGCTGCATTAAGCACTGCAGAAACACAACCACCCACATTCGTCTACCTAATCCTTGTAGTTTACTTCATATTGTTCAACACCTTCTCCCTTAACATGGTTTTGCAGTATAAAGGGATTGGCAGATGGAGTGACTATCTATATGGAGAAAAAACCTACATAGTGCTCAGCTTAACAGCTAAAACAGCTCTTGCTTGGTTAGTTTTCGTCGGAGTTTTCTCACCATTCTAACACCAAACGTAGGGAAACTAAAAACCATAAAAACAACAATAGAAACTTTAGATGAAAGACATAGAACTAAGAATCAGAGATTTCTTTAGAGTAGGACATATGTTGTTCTCAACAGTTAGATACAGCCAGGGAGACAAAGTAGAAGCCCTACTTAGGTATATAGAACATAAAGACGGAGGCAGGGAAAGCGATATAGACAATAAAAAATACCGTAAACTTAGTTTCGAACAATCATTTGAATACCTAAAGAAAAACAAACCAAAATACATCGAAAAGGTCAGTGGTAACCAACGTCAATTGATACCTAAAACAGATATAGACAAAATCTATAGGCCTGAAAAAAACACCTACAGCGGTATCGCCCAAAAGGTTATAGAACTATTTGTAGAGATAGGGGTCAGTAGAAATTCTATCGGCCTAACAGGATCTAGGTTGGTTGGATTACAAACGCCAAATTCAGACATCGATTTAGCTGTATATGGCAAAAAAGAATTCAATAAAGCCCGAGACGCCATTCAAAAATTGATAGAGAAAAAAAAGTTAAAGCCTTTTGAAGATACAGATTGGAGAAAAGCCTACGAAAAACGCCAACCCTCACTAACATATGAAGAGTTCGTTTTCCACGAAAAAAGAAAAAACAATAGAGCAAAAATAAACGGCATTCCACTGGACCTGCTCTTCGTTAGAAATCAAAAGGAACTCCCCTCAAAAGATTTCGAAGGAACAAAAACCAAAACAAAAAAAATTACTGGAACCGTTATCGATGACTCAATGAACTTCGATTCACCCGCAATATACAAAATAAAACACCCAACAATCGACTACGTACTATCCTACACACATACATACGCAGGGCAGGCCTACAATGGAGAAGAGATAGTTGCAAGAGGCGTACACCAAACAGGAGTTAAAGAGATATTGATAGTTGGCACATCAAGAATTGCGGAAGGAGAATACATAAAAACATTGAAGGACTGAGATCACCTATACCTCACACTACCTAAATAAGAGAACTGGTTTGTTAGATCAAAAAGATATTGAGTCCCGACAAATTTATAGTAACAGGTTCTTAGGAACCTGGCTGGAGGTTTTAATTGGATGGATTTTAGACATGAGTTGATGGATGGTGAAGAGTTTGTTGAAGAGATGTCTCCACATCCACTGTCATTTTTAGGGCTGTATTTAATTTTTTTATACCCCATCGCATTAGGCATTGTTTTCGTGTTTTTCCATGAAGACCTGGTAAGTTATTTCTCAAACCTACTGATGATTGAAGCCGCGGGAATTTGGACAACTATCGCGGTTTGGTGGGTTTTATTGATAGTTCCAGCTATAATCATAGCTTTATTGAAAATAACATGGAAATGGCTTGCATTATATCTAGCCATTACAACCGGCCTAACCTTACTCAAAATATATAGTTGGGTAGAGATAGCGCACATGAACTACATCCTAGTCGTTATCGGTTTGGTAGGTTTAGTTATATCTGAATACTACCGCCGTCAACATCATTTCTATCTAACAAACCAACGAATCATAACCGAACTCGATTTCTTTGGTAAAAAAACCCGTTCATTGATGTACAGCCGGGTAAACGATTTAGTTGTTCAGAAATCTTTTTTAGGAAAATGGTTCGACTACGGAACCATACTACCCATAACCGCATCTGGATTCGGTTTAACCAGCGATATGTCGATGGCTGGAGGTGGTGTCGGTGGTTCATTAGATAGGTTTGGCGGAGGTTTAGGTTTAGGTTTCGGTGGGCTTAAAGGAATACAAGATGCACGTGGCCGACCATACTACATACTTTACGGTGTAAGTGAATCTGAAAGAATCTACCGTAAGATATCAGAGTTTATACGGCAAACCGAAAACACCCCATACCTAAAAAAGATATCTAGCGATGTTGAAACATTAACAAATCAAAAAAGAATGGATCAAGGAGGAACAGAATCTGAAGCCAAGGAGCCTCAGGATAATAAGACCAATTAACTGTTTTATGGCTTCAATAGCAGTTTTAATAGGAGGGGCCGTCGCAGGAGACCTCAGCCAACCACACTACCAAATAAACATAGCACTAGCTATGTTGTCAGCATTCATCATCACTGGAGCTGGGAACACTATAAACGACTATTATGATATCGACATCGATAAAGTGAACGCACCAACTAGACCCATACCATCTGGAGAAATAAAACAAAATACCGCCCATAAACTATCTATAGCTCTATTTATAGTTGGAGTTGCACTCTCCATATTCATTAACGTTGTCTGCCTCGTTATAGCAACAATAAACTCCCTATTACTGTATTTTTACGCAAGAAATCTCAAAGGAACCCCATTAATAGGTAATTTATCTGTTGGGATTTTAGTTGGAACAACATTTCTATATGGTGGAGCCGCTGTCGAAGGACTAGCTATCGCAACAATACTATTCATACTCGCAACAACAGCTACGATAGGCAGAGAGATAGCTAAAGACATAGAAGACATCAAAGGAGATAGAGGTGTCGCCGACACAGTAGCTACAAAATACGGAATAAACAACTCAGCCAACCTCGCAATAGCCATGACAGTTATCGCCGTATCTATGAGCCCACTCCCATACACATTAGAGATATTCGGAATAGAATACCTAGCCACCGTCATGATAGCAAACATAATCTTCATCACAGCCGCAATCCAACTCCTCAAAGAAAAAACAATAAAATCAGCAAGCAAATTCCAAAAAAACTCCAAAACCGCTATGATAACAGCATTAATCTCATTCCTAATAGGAAGCCTACTCTGAAAAACAAAACAAAACAAAATAAAACAAAATACGGGAACATAGAAACCTAATAAAAATAGGTAATCTCAAGAGGTTAAGGGTCTTAATTCTAGTTTATGGTATTGGTGATTTGATTTCAGCGATAATGCCTGTGAATTCGTTTGAATACAACCATAATTTGTCGTCAATTAATTCAAATGTGAAATCTTTCTCATCAACTTCATACTGCTTGTCTTTTTGTATTGAGATGTTGAAATCTACTTCACCAACCCCCATAACCATGTAGGACCTGTTTTCAACATCGAAACCGACATATAATTCAACTCCACTGACTTCAAGACCCGTGGACTGATGGTTTTTAGCAAATAAGTTTTCAACGCCATGTTTTGAATCTATCCATACACTACCTACATTATCCCCTGAAACAGGAGCTATCTCGGAGTAATGTATATCGACTCTCTCATAATCCAACAAACCCCCTACATAAAGCGAGTGCGTGCGCTCAGAAACTAATTCTTGAGGAGATGCAATCAACGTGTATATCTTTTTGTCTTCATTGTAGACCAAAACACCCTCACCAGGCTGGAACCAGAACTCATATCCCTCAACCTCTATCGAGTGGTCAGGCACTTCCGGTGACTCCATAGTTGCTTTCGCTCCAACAAAGGTAAAAGAGATCAATAATGTGAATAAAATGATTAAAAGAACCGATGTTTTCCAAACCTTATCTTTTGACAACCCCCTATCTATAACATTCTTTTTCCGGCCCAAACTCTTCAAAGACGGTTTAGAAGATCTAGGTTCTGCATCTACATACTTCCAAAACAGATATATCAATGCAGCTAAAACCAAAACCAAAATAAACCCTGCTGCACTGAAAAGAACATACTCTCCATCCAACACATAACTGAAAGGTTGATCAAGCCCCATCATCAAACCAATAATGAAAACTGCGAAAAACACATAAAGAGGTTCAGGTTTCTTAAAACCGCCTCTATAAAAATAATAGGCCATTGCAATCAGAATACCTACCAAAAAACCAAGTAAGTGAGCCCAGATACCAACCCCAGCCCATGTAGGTTCTGCAACAACTGTAGTAACCCTAGTAACCTCGATTGGAACCAATAAAACCGAAACAAAATTGTTCAATATAATGTTCACCAACAACAACACAATCACTAAAACTGGAGCCAGCACCGCGCAAAACCCTATTAAAGCGAAAACTATTGCAGAAAAACCTATTCCAGGTGGAGTTCCCATAGACAAACCTATTCCAACAACAAACCAGATGAATGGAAATACAACAAGTGCTCTAAAAGCAGGCCAAGACAACAAACGGCTTAAATAACCAGTTCCAACCAACCTAGTGTCCTTAACACCAGTGTTAAAAATTATCTCTGCAAGTGGAGCAAAAACCAAGGTTGCAAGCATATTGGAGAGAAGGTGGTTAAAACTCATATGGGACCAAGAACTCAAAACCATACCAATAGGGTTGGAAAAAGAGTTTGATGCAAAAGGCAGCCATAAAGGATTGAAAAAATCCCAAAACCCCCTTTGAACAGACAGATAAACCAATACATTAAGAGATATAATGACAAACGTACCAACAGGTAGAGAGAGATACAGACGCCTACCTACAAACTCTCTAAACTCACTCCAACGCTCCTTGTTGCTAAAAACCAACAAAACGACAATAAAGGACAGTACAAATATCGTCGTCAACCTGAACAAAGATTCAATCAACACAAATACCCCAACAACCCAAAAACCATGACACACACAAATATCTCTATAAATTTTAGTAGGTTAGAAATAGAGTATGTGTTTAAAAAACAAAAACACTTCCATCTACACAACAAAAAACTCTATTAAACTCTGTTATCTCGTTCAGCGCAATATTTTCTGAGTTATAGATAGGAGAAGATGGTTGGTTTGGCTTATACCTTCTTATTATTCAGATATTTTGTTTAGGCTGTTCTTGTTTTTTTAGTAGACGAGTTTTCCTTCTATAAACCTCTTTGTTTTTTGGTTTTTTGGGTTGTTGAATATTGTTTCTGCATCTCCAACTTCCAGTATCTGACCGTTTATTATTACTGCAACTCTGTCAGCTATTCTTTCCGCTTGATTCATGTCGTGTGTTGCCACTGCTATTCCAATTCCTTTCTCTCGTGCTTTGTGTATAGCTTCTTCTATTATGGCTGTGTTTCTGGGGTCTAGATCTGAGGTTGGTTCGTCTAAAAGTAAGTATTCTGGTTCGTAGGCTAGGGCTCGGGCGAAGGCTACTCTTTGAGCTTCACCTCCAGAAAGGGATGAAGCATCTTTTTGGATGTAGTCTTCAAGCCCCACTATCCGGAGTTTTTCAACAACACGGGGGTCTGTGTTTTTGTTGAGTACTCCGGTAAAGTATCGGTTCAACCGGTCTCGCCATGTTTGCCTGACCTTTAATCCATATTTAACGTTGTTGTGTACCGAAGAATTGAATAAATTGGGTCTTTGAAAAACCATACCGATTTTACGTCGTAAAGAAAGTCTTTGTTTCTTTGAAACCGACCAAACATCTTTGTTATCGAAAAATACGTTCCCTTCATCTGGTTTATAAAAAAGTGAAAGAAGCCTCAGCAAAGTTGTTTTACCAGTTCCAGACGGCCCGATTACGGCAAGAACCTCTGAACTCTCTAACTCAAGGTTCACGTTCTCTAGAATTGGAGAATCGAATCCGAAACTAACATCTGTGAGAGAGATTCGATCCATAACTCCTTTATCATCAAACTTATCTTTATTCTTGGTTTTCAGCATTGACATCAGTCTTTACCTCCAGAGACACGGCTGTATCCAAGACGTATCAATATTCCATTTATAAGTAAGACAAGTGCTACTAGTATACCTCCTAAAACCATTGCGGTTTCAAATCTGCCTTGCCTTGCTTCAAGCTGTATCGCGGTTGTTAATGTCCTCGTGATGGATGTTCCATCATAACCAGCTATATTGCCCCCTACAATTAAAACAGATCCTACTTCGCTTATAGCGCGTCCAAGGCCGGCTAAAACTGCTGTAACAATTCCGGCTCTAGCCTCTTTGATTGTAACCAGTGAAACATCGATTTTTGTACCGCCCATAGCATATGCTGCGTCACGCACACCCTCCCTAACCCCCATAACTGAGGATAGGGCAACTCCGGTTATCACTGGTGTTGCTAAAACGAATTGGGACATTATCATCGCTTCTTTTGTAAACATCAAGTCAAGGGTTCCTAAGGGACCTTGTTTAGACACGGCAAACAACACGACCAATCCAACTACAACGCTTGGGAAACCCATACCGGTGTTTATTACTGAAACAACAAGTTGTTTACCAGGGAAATCTGTGAAGCCGACAACCATTGCGACTGGAATACTGAACAACGTGCTGAAAAAAACCGCAGTTAAACTCACATACAGAGAGACATAGATAATACTGGTTATGTAGTTCCAGCCGAAATCAACCTCTATGCCGATTAGGCCTAAAACGGTTGCAACGAAAGAGGTTATAATCCCTGAAATCAACGCTACGATCAGGTCCATTATCTCGCTAAATACCTCTATAAACGGTAGGTAGTGCAGTGGTTCCAATGCAATGGTTGCCAGGTCCATATTAATTCAATAAAATAGTGTTGTTTTTATTTTCTCCATTCCTTTGGTACGTATTGCTGGAAGTTTGGTTTATCTGAAATTGCTTCTGGGTAGAATAATTGCTCTCCTTCTACTGTGTAGTCTTCGATTATCTGCTGGCCTTCTTTGGATGTTATGAAACCTATGTATGCCATTGCAATATCGTATTTAACGTCATCATGGACTCCTGGGTTTACAGCCATTATTCCATATGGGTTTGCCAGTATTTCTGGACCGTCTTCTATTGGACCTTCAACCATTATATGTAAGTCAAGGTTGGCCTTCATCGATATGAATGTGCCTCTATCGGCCAATGCATATGCATCGCTTCCATCTGCTTGGTTAAGTACTGGACCCATGCCGTCACCAGCTTCTCTATACCATCCGCCTCCGGGTTCGTTTTCGGCGAGATCCCATATATCTAGTTCTTTTACGTGTGTGCCTGAGTTGTCTCCTCTAGATACGAAGGTTGATTCGGTTTCTGCTATTTTATCTAAAGCGTCAGGTGCGTCTTCCATTCCCTGTATCCCTGCAGGGTCGTCTTCTGGACCGACTATGATGAAGTCGTTGAACATTATGTCTCTTCGGTTAACGCCTTTGCCATCCTCTAAGAACCCGTCTTCTAGTTCTCTTGCGTGAACCATGACGACGTCCGAGTCTCCTCGGCGTGCGGTTTCCAATGCGGCTCCTGTTCCCTGTGCAACTGCTTCGACGCTTACTCCATATCTTTCTTCAAATGCCCCGTTCAATGCATCGAGGAGTCCGGTGTCGTATGTGCTTGTAGTTGTTGTTAAGGTTAGTTTTTTATCTGCTATGAGTGGTAGTTCTCCAGTATCTCCATTAAAATCTAGGCATCCAGCTACTCCAACGGTGGTTGCACCCACTGCGGCTCCGCCTATTAGTTTTAAAAAATCTCTTCGTTTCATTATTACACACCATACGTTATGTCTTAACTCACATAACGGGTTATGTTTAAACGTATAAATAAATTGCCCTCAAAAAAAAACACACAAAAAAACCGTATATGGACATTTGCACTAGGGACATTTGCACTAGGGACATTTGCACTAGAGATTGCAACATAAAAAAAGAAAAAAAATCTAAAAAATAGATTTTAGAGCGCCGGGGACGGGATTCGAACCCGCGAGGGCGTAAAGCCCACTGGTTTAGCAAACCAGCGCCGTGGGCCAGACTTGGCTACCCCGACAATAGCCGGTGGGAACGCCAGAAGGTTGACAGAGCGACTACACTCGGTGTATATGCCTCCTCCTCATCCCCGCGACCCTCTGAGCACTGCGTGTTCATGGATGGCCTGCTCCCTTCCGGGCCTGAGCCGTTGTCCATGATAAAGGTATGTGCATCGGCCCTCCAGCCGAAGATCATACCACCATCAGTCCCAGAGGACGAGGAATCGACGTTAGAGACATATTCCTAAGTATAGTCCCTCTGCCTTCCCCCCAGCTTCGCCACCTACATAACAGCGGTTTTAGGTTACAGAGGACGCCGAACCCTCCGAGCTATCCCACCGGGAATATATGTTAGTGGTTACTTATGAATAAAATTGTTGCTATCTAGTTTTCTGGTGGTAGGTTGGTTGGTTATTCTGTTTTTTGTGTTTGTTTTGTGTATTCGTTCATTTTTTCTCTACTGGTCTCTCCTTCCTTCAGGTTTCTTCCTTCGATTACGTATATTCCTTTGTAGTTTTTTAGTTCTTTTAGTGTTTGTTTTATGTTTGCTGTTCCTTCACCGACTGGTAGGTGTGAGTCGAAGTCTCCTTTGTTGTCGTGTATGTGTATGTGGTTTATTTGGTTTTTTATCTCCAGGAATTTTTCGAGGTTGTTGTTTGTGTGGGCATGTCCTATATCGAAAGTGAATTTTAGGTTTGGTTTGTTGACTGTTTCTATGAATCCTTGTATCTCTGATGGATGTCTGCAGAATAGGTGTTCCATTTTGGGCATGTTTTCTATCGCTATCGATGTGTTTTCTTCCGTTGCTTTGTCTGCAAGTCTTCTGAAAGCTCTTATGGTTCTTCTCCAGGCTCTGTCTCTGAAGTGTACTGTGACGCTGGTTAGGTGGCCGGGGTGTATTGTTGTGCATTTGGCGTTTATTTTTGCTGCACCTTTTATTGCGGTGGTTGTTTTTTCTATCGATCTCTCCCATATCTCGTCGTTGAGGCTTGCTAGGTTTATTCCTTCGAATGGTGCGTGTACGGATAATGGTGTTTGCTTGCTTAGTTCTCTGAATATCTCTATGTTTTTTCCTTTGAGTTCGTGGTTTCCGTCTGCTAGTATTTCGACTCCATCGAAGTTGTGTTTGTTTATTTTTTTTATCATCTCTCTGGGGTCTAGTTCTAGCATGTTGAATGAAGCGAAGTATATGGGGTTTTCCATGGGGATTTCCTCAGGTTTGAGTTATCGGTTTTCCGTCTTCGGTTTCGGGGGCTAGCCAGTCTATTGTTTTTTGGAGTTTTTGTGGGGTTTCTTCTTTTATTGTTATTTTTATTGTTCCGAGTATGTCGTTTTCTTTTATGTTTATTTTACCGGATGTGGCTGACTGTTTGTTTATGGAGAATGTTGTCAGGTTGTTTTGTTTCTGTTTTTGAAGGTATGTTCTTGATGTGTCTAGGATTTTTTGTTCCCAGAGTTTTTTTCTGAGTTTTTTAAGTGATTCTTTGTTTCCAAAGGCGACTAAGGCTTTTTTTTGCTCCCTTTCTTTTATCTCTATCTCTATCTTTGGGAATAGTTTTTTTATGAGTTTTTTTATTTTTTCACTTTCTTCTGTTGGGTATATCGGGGTTTCGACTGTTATTTCGGTCATTTATTTTATTCCCTCTACCAATTTTGTTAGTTGGTCTTGAAATGTTTCTAGGCTGTTTTCGTTTTTTATTTTTAGGTCTGCTGTTTCTATTGCTTCATCGAGGCCCCATGAATCTTCTCGTTCTTCTTTCTCTATGAACTCGCTCCAACTTGCGGCGTCGTCGGATCTTTTTCTTTCTTGTATTCGTTTAAACCTTGTTTTCTGGCTTGATTTTATTGCTATAGATATGAATTTTTCATCGAACTCTTCTCTAAACCTATCTACTTCTTTTTTACCTCTTATTCCATCGATGATTACTAGGTTTGATTTTTTATCCTTAATCTCTGGGATTGTTAGTTCAGCTATAGCTTCAAGCCCGTTTTTTTGTCTTAATTCGTTTGCTACCTGACCTATGTTCTCTATAGTTGGCTCTAAACCTCTTTCCCGTGTTTCATTACGAACCGTGTCTCCCATTCTAACTACGGGTATCTCATCGTTTTTTAAAAACTTCGCCGCAGTTGTCTTCCCTGATGCCTGCCGTCCTACAAATCCAATGACCTTCAAATTATTTCCTCTCCTCTCTCAAATGTTCTAATCAATATTTCCGGGTAATCAATTTTTTTTGCGATTTCAATTAACTCTTCTCTAGTGAATTTCTCTATATCTCTGTACTCCATCTGCATAGCACTTTCGGGTCTACCTTGTTGAAGTACGTATCTAATATCTTTTAGATCATTAACAACCCGATTTACCTCTTCCCTACCGACTTTACCTCTAAATAATGTGGTTGTAACTTCTCGTTCGCCATTAAAATCAATCAAGGTGTTCAATGTCTCCTTTATCCTATCGGTATCGACTTCAACACCAGCAACCTCACTATACAACTCCTCATTATCGAGAGGTGCTTTTATGTCAAGCGATATATAGTCGACCAACCCCGATTCAACCAACCTCAAAACCCTGTCTGGATAGTATCCATTGGTTTGCAAACCGAATCCAAGGTCAAGGTCTTTAACCCGCCTAGCTAAATGCATTAAAACCTCGATTTGAACCGTCGGTTCCCCACCAGAAACATTCACACCCTCTATATAACGTGCCGACTCCTCCACCTCCTCCACTACCTTAGATATCTTAATTTCATCAAGACCCTCTAAAATATCATGGTTATGGCAGTATGGACACCTGAAATTACATCCTCTAAAATAAATAGACATACATGGTTTACCAGGCCAATCAACCGTTGTTAACGGTATTTTACCACCAAAATTAAGTTTCATAACATAGATCACCGATACATCGATAAGGAACATCGGATTTATATTACCGATATTTTTTTGTTTCTATTTTTTAGGGTTGGGTATTGATGTTGGTGTTGCATCACTATTTTATTTGGCATATACCGGTATTTGTGGTGGGGTTATATTTCTGTATTAGAGATAATATATACTGGGTGTTTTGTTTGAGGAGCTTTATCTCACTTGACCTGCCTAGTGAATTTAAGGATGAGATTGAGAGGATACAGCATGAACTATCCGCTAGTGGAGCCGACCTTAATCTGGTAGATCCAGAAAAAGTTCATATAACTCTTAAGTTTCTTGGTGAAATCGATTCGAACCAACTTAAAAAAGTAGTTAGCGGTGTTGAAAATGCTGTTAAGGGTTTTAATAGTTTTAAAGCCTCTATCGAAGAGGTTGGTGTGTTCCCTGATATAGGTTACATAAAAGTGGTGTGGCTGGGAGTGGATAAAGGTAGCGAAAAGGTTGTTGACTTGCATAAACGTATCGAAAGAGAAATGGTTTCTATTGGATTTAGTGAAGAGGAGCATGAGTTCGTTCCACACGCAACACTAGCTCGAGTTAAGAGCGGTCGTAACAAAGAAAGGTTAGTTGATGCATTAAAGAAGAATGAGGGTATTTATGTTGGAGAAACAACCTTCGATGTTGTCAAGATAAAGAAAAGTGAGTTAAAGCCGGAGGGTCCGGAGTACACCGATCTCAAGGAGGTTAAGTTAGTTGGATGACCTGGAAAACGTTTTAAACCAAGTTTTGAATAAAGTAGATCCAAGTAATAGGGAGCGGGAGAAAGCAGTTGAAACGATCGATAAAGTCAAGAATATTGTCCAAATAGTTGGCGATGAAATCGGGGTTAAAGTTAATCCGAGAACAGTAGGCTCCGTTGCACGTGGAACATGGATCTCAGGAGACCGTGACATAGACATCTTCTTAGTTCTCCCTAAAAACCTCAGCGAGAAAGAGTTCAGAAAAAAAGGGTTAAAGCTTGCAAGAAAGACAGCCGAACACGCAGATAGTTATGTCGAAGAATTCGCCGAACATCCATACATAACAGCTAGGTTCGGGGAGTTCGATGTTGACATAGTTCCCTGCTACAAAGCCGAAAACTACCAAGAAGTTACCTCAGCCGTGGACAGAACACCACTCCACGATGACTACGTCAGCAATAAACTAAACAAAGAACTAAAAAACAGTATAAAACTACTAAAAAGATTCATGAAGGGAATCGGGGTTTATGGAGCCGAATTCAAAATCGGTGGTTTCTCAGGATACCTAACGGAGTTACTAGCGTTAAACTACCAAAAAAATGGAGATAACCCCCACCCAACATTCACTAACACATTAAAACAAGCCTCAAAATGGAGTTATGGCGAAACAATCGATATAAAAGGATATAAAACAGCAAGCAGTTTTAATGGCCCATTAATAGTGATCGATCCAGTTGACCCCAACCGAAACGTCGCCGCAGCATTAACAAAAAAAAGATGGGCTGAATTTACATCCGCAGCACACCTATTCCTCCAGAACCCAAAAACCGATTACTTCTATCCCAGCAAAATAAAACCATACAACAGTAAAAAACTAAAAGAGATAATTAAAAAGAGAAAAACCAAACTAATCCTACTAGACTTCGATAAACCTGAAGTGGTGGATGACACACTCTACCCCCAACTAAGGAAAACAGCGAACTGGATAGAGCAATTACTCGAAAACAAAGGTTTCGATGTAATAAGAAGCGAAATAAACGGAGAAACAGGTGCTTATGTCTTAATCGAACTGAAAGAAAAAAACCTTCCATCAGTAGAAAAACACTATGGACCCCCAGTAACATCAAAAAAACATAGCCAAAGCTTCCTAGAAAAATATATAGATAACGACATACATTCAGGACCCTACATCGAAGAAGACAGATGGGTTGTAGAAAGAAAAAGAAAGGAAAAAAAACCCACCAACATAATTTTAGAGAGAATCAAAGACCCAAAACTCACCGGTGTCGGTAAAGACCTAATAAAAACCGAAGTTGAAATACTAGAAGACCAAGAAATTCTCGATGTCAACAACAGGTTTTTAACCGAATATTTTATTGGAAAACCACACTGGCTGGAAAATCATAAATAAAAACCCCCAGCATGGGGTTTTTTGGTATTTAGGGTGTCTTGTTTAAGGCTTTTTATTTTAGGTTATAACATCCCTAATGGCATTTTATTCAGTTTTGATAGTACTTTTTTTCTAGCTTTCTCTAGAGAGAACTCTGTTTTTATCTCTCCGTTTTCTATTATTTTTTCAAGTAATGGTTCTGCATTTTCTGGTGGTATTTCTTTTTCTATCATTATTGCGTCATCGAAATCTTCCCACCTATACACCTGTTTTTTGCCACTGTATTTTCCTTTTTTGGCTGAATATTCACCATCAACCATAACTATATCCATCCCGAAATCAATCGGGAACACACCGCTTACAGATGTGCCTACACCGAAACCATCGACTATATCACGGAGCTCTAATATATCTTCTTCATCTATGCCACCGCTAATAAATATCTCAACATCCTCTCTATTTCTTAAGTCAAGTTCCCACCTAATCTCCATTATGATTTCGCGGAAATCTCCTCTACGGGAACTAGGGGTGTCCAGTCTGATTGCATCTAAATCATCTCCTAGTTCTTCAATTGCCCGTATTACCTCGTCTTTCTCATCACTATATGTATCACACAGCATTATACGCGGTATATCTTTATTTAAAACATCGTTGTAGGCACTCCAAGCTTTTTCCTGATCTCTAAAACAGATTACTAGTGAATGAGGCATTGTTCCACTTGCCTCTATTCCGAACATCTCTTCACCAGCGGTATTACTTATACCGTCCATCCCACCAAGGTATGCAGACCTCTCTATCAAACCAGCTATAGATGGATGTTGCCTTCGAGTGCCAAATGAAAGAACCTTCCTGTTTTTCGCAGCCTTCTTTATACGAGCCGCTTTAGTTGAAATCGCCGTGCTATGGCATAAAACCCCAAGCAAGGAAGTTTCATACCTGCAGAAATCGAGATAATTCCCTTCAATCCGCATAACAGGCTCACCCTCCATAAAGAAGGTCCCCTCCTCCATAGCATACACATCAATCGGTAAACCTTCAAGTAAACAAACAGCCTCCTCCAAACCACTAAAAACACCACGCTCACTAGCTGTAATCTCCGCTACAACAAAAGGGTTAACACCTTTATCTCTCAATATCTCTTCAGTCCGATTTAAATAAACATCCGTAGTCTTACCATCCCTAATAAAATCCTTATCAACATTATATAGATCAGTCATATACAAACACCAACAATAGGAAACAAAACTTCTTAATCAAACTCTACAAACACTACCAAATTGTATCTAACACAATTTAACTCTATCTAACAAAAACAAAAAAAATTAGAACACAAACAAAAAAAACCAAACAAAAACCCATAGAAATAAAAATAAAAATAAAAATAGAGATAATAAACGAAAAACAAGTTAAAGTAAGAACAAGGTAAGTTAATCTATCTCTTGTTTTCAGGAGTTTAATGAGTTTTTTGGAGTTTTTTTATGATTTGACATGCTCTGCAGTTTTTGTTTGTTGTGGGTTCGCTGCATTTTTGGCAGTTATTTAGGTCGATGTTTTTTTTGGGTATGTTGGGTGCTATCTGGTCTACCGATCTTAGTATCGAGTATTTGGTTCCAGGGTGGTTTGTTTCATATTTGTTCAATATTTTCCGTGCTTCTTGTCGTAATGCCCAGTCTGAGTATGGGCATTCATCGAAGTGGGCGTCGACTTTGTTGTTGATTAGTGCGTAGAGGCCGATTTCTTTTTCGGGGACTTCTCGGAGTGGTTTTATTCTGGGTATGAATCCTTTTTTATTGTTGATTTCAGGTCCTTGTCTGGCTAATCGATCTACATCACCATCTAGGAAGTTCATTAATGCCGATTGGCTTTCATCATCTAGGTTATGACCTATAGCTATTTTATCAAGGTTTAGTGTTTTTGATTTTTTGTTCAATATCCAGCGCCTCAATATCCCACAGTATCGGCATGTTTTTTCATCTCCTACTGTGTTGGATATTTCGTCTAGTGTGTATCCGACCTCTTTTTTGAATGAGTATACGTGGTGTTCTATATCTAGTTCATTGGTTTTTTTGGTGGCGAGCTCTATAGATGGGTCTCGGTATCCTGTTATTCCTTCATCTACCGATATGCAGATTAAATCTAGGTCTGGCCATTCACCAAATACTTGGTGCATTATGTGCAGTAACACTGAGCTGTCTTTACCGCCGCTTAAAGCGATACCGATTCTCTGGCCATGTTGGATGTCACAGTTTTTTCTAAGTGTCTGTTTAACTTTGCTTTCAACGCTTTCCATAAGGTGTGT
This sequence comes from Methanonatronarchaeum thermophilum, assembly GCF_002153915.1. Lineage (NCBI taxonomy): Archaea > Methanobacteriati > Methanobacteriota > Methanonatronarchaeia > Methanonatronarchaeales > Methanonatronarchaeaceae > Methanonatronarchaeum > Methanonatronarchaeum thermophilum. Next base: position 100,987 of record NZ_MRZU01000004.1, on the reverse strand, counting down.
TTGGCAGAGGTGTAGGCCTGAGTATTTTTGGTGTATGACAGCTTCTTGACTGCATTTGTCACAATCCATCTAGGTATGGTATGGTCTCCAGTGTTTTCATATTTTCCGGGGTTTGATGTTTTTTCGTGTTTTTTTGTTTCCGAAAATTTTAATTTTGTTGAAGGTGCATTTGAATTGGAAGGGGCCGTTTATCTTACGGTTTTTTAATGGAGTTGGTTTGTTGGGTTTTAAAGATTTATTAGGTTTTTTTACAAGACTTCCTGTTAAAGGGGTTAGTTTCGATAGGGCTGCAGATAGTTCGTATTTACTGCCTTTTGTTGGTGTTTTTATTGGGGTAGTTTTTGGTGGGGTTGGTTATGTTGGATTTAGTTATTTCTCTAGTTGGGTTGCTGGTATACTAACAGTTATATCGATTTTTTTAGTTACCGGTATTCTTCATGTTGATGGTTTATCGGATTTTATGGATGCTGTTTTTGCTAAAGTAGATGTTGAAACAGCTAGAGAGATAATGAAAGACCCTAATGTAGGTATTGGCGGTGTTTTATCAATATTTATTGTCTTGCTTACTGGTTTGGTCGCTATTGAAGCTTTAGGGTCTTATAGTCCCTTAATTCTATTTCAAGCTGCAGTTGTCAGTGAGTTGAGCGCTAAATTCAGTATGTCAACAATTCTTGCTTACGGCCAATCGCCATATGAAGGTAGTGGTAACCGATTCATCAAGGGTTTTGATAAAAAAGATTTTGCTTTTGTGTTTGTTATCTCGTTGTTGCTTGGTTTTGTTGTCGGTGGATGGAGAGGGTTGTTGGTTTTAATCGGTCCTTTAATCGGTTTATTGTTTATTCGTTTAGGCAAGAACACTATCGGTGGTGTTAATGGTGATGTTATGGGTGGATCCAACGAGACATCTAGGTTTGCAACACTGTTGTTGTGGGGGATGTTGTTATGAAAGGTGTTGTGCTTGCCGGGGGAAAAGGAAGTAGGTTTACTGCTCGTAAAGAAAAACAACTATCACGAATCGGTAACCAAAGGCTTTTAGACATAATTTATGACAAGTTGGATAGGTCTGAGTTAACCGATGTCTATGTTGCTGTTTCGGAAAACTCCCCTGAAACCTGGAAATACTGCCGTAAAAAAGACATAAAAATGATACGGACCCGTGGAGCAGGATACATAAAAGACCTACAGGACATCACTAGGTTGTTGAAACCACCTTTCTTAACTACTGCATCAGATATCCCGTTCATAAAACCAAACCACATAAACAACCTGATCAAGATGGCTGAAAAAAATGATTTCGATGGCGGATATACTGTAGTGATTCCAAAAAAACTCTTTCCTGAAAAGGTGGATAGAGATGATACATTTAATTATATGGGGGTTGAAGTTGCTCCCATTGGATTAAACATCGTTGGAAAAACAGATAAAGAGAAAAAAATCTTCACATACAACCCTAAACTCAGTATAAACATCAATAAAACCGAAGACCTAACTTACGCTAGAAAGGTAGCTAAAAAAACATTGGTGGCCAACAAAAACAAGAAATAATCAGTTAACGGCCAGTTTATTTTCATCTTGATTCAGGGCTAAAACATATCTTCTTCAGGGAGAGGAGGGTGCCATGGACATAGATATCTAAATCCCTTTAATTTAGTTTAAAAACAGGGTATAGCTGTATAAAGCCTAAACAATCCAATCTCTGTTTTTTCGATTTCACTGTTTATGGATATACAGGTGGTATGGTTTCTCTATGTTTATTTAGGTTGGTGGGGAATGGTTTGGTGTTGTGGAGGTCTATTGGTGGAGTGGATTAGGTTGTTTTTTTTCTGTGTTTCTTTTTGGTATTTTTAGTGGTTTTTTGTGTTTGGTTTATTGGTAGTGTTTTTGCAGGGGTGGTGTTGAAAAAACCAATTTAGTTAATTTGTTTTTTGTTTTGTTTTGTTTTTTATTGGTATATGTGGTTTAGTAGTGCTTTTGAGGAGTGTAGTCTGTTTTCTGCTTGGTCGATTATTACTGAGTTGGGGCTTTCTACGACTTGTCTTGTTATTTCTTTTCCGTCTATTGGCATGCAGTGCATTATTATTGCGTCTTTTTTTGCGTGTTTTATGAGGTTTTTTGTTACTTGGTAGCCTTTGAAGTCTTTTTTTCTTTGTTCTGCTTCTTTTTCCATTCCTGTTGATATCCATACGTCTGTGTATATTATGTCTGCGTTTTTTACTGCTTGTATTGGGTCTTCTGTTATTGTGATGTCTGGGTTGTATTGTTGTGCTTCGTTGAGTATTTCTTTGTTTGGTTGGTATTTTTTGGGTGTTGCTATTGTTGTTTTTATTCCGGTCATTGCGTTTCCTAGTATTGCTGAGTTGCAGACGTTGTTTGTGTCTCCTATCCATGTGTATTTGAGGTTTTTTAGTTTTCCTTTTTTTTCTTTTATGGTTTGGAGGTCTGCTAGTGTTTGGCATGGGTGGTGTTTTTTGGTCATTGCGTTTATTATTGGCATTTCTGATTTTTCTGCGAACTCTTTTAGGGCTTTTTGGTCGAGCATTCTTGCTGTTAATCCGTCTAGGTATCGGGATAGGACGGCTGCTGTGTCTCCTATTTCTTCTCCTCTGGTTATCTGTAGTTCGTGTTTGTTTAGCATGTGGGGTGTTCCACCTAGCTCTGAAACGGCTACTGATAGGGATACTCGGGTTCTTGTGCTGTATTCTTCGAAGAAGAGACCTATGTTATGTTCTTTTAGTGTTTTTGGATGTTTTTTGGGGTTTTTTCGGTATTTTGTTGCTTTTTCTATGAGTTGATGTAGGGTTTCGGGGGTTATGTCTGTTATTTTTAAGAAATCCATTTTTGTTTCCTTTTTATTTTCTTATTTCTTTCATGTTTTGTTTGCTTTCTTGTATGTGTTCTTTGGATGCTATGTCCCATCGGTTCCATAGGGCTCCGTCTATTCTTCTTATTGCTTCTAGTGATATTTCCCGTGCTTCTTGTATTGTGTCTGCTATTCCGACTGTGCTTACTGTTCGGCTGGTTCCTGTTTTTGTGACGCCGTTTTCTTCTATCATGCTTCCTTGGTGGATTCTGAGGTTTTCTCCATATTTTTCTTTGAGTCTATGTGCGTTTTGTAGGTTGATTTTTTTGGTTCCTGTGTATTCTTTTCTTGCGTTTCCGTATGTCATTGGTACTGCGTATGTTAGGACTGTGCATTTGTCTTTGAATTTGATTTCGTCTAGTTCTCCTTCTATCATTTTGAGGCATACGTCCACGAAGTCGTCTTTTATCAATGCCATTGTGTTTTGGCATTCGGGGTCTCCGAATCTACTGTTTATTTCGAATGCTTTTACTCCGTCTTTGCAGGATACGTATCCCATGTATAGTGGTACTCCACGTAGGTTTTCAGGTCTTGTGTTTTTCTTTAGTTCTATGAATATTTTTTTAGCGATTTCTATTCCTTCTTCCCAGTCTTCAGGATCCATGAATGGGAGTTGTGTTTTTTTGTATGTGTATGTGCCCATCCCTCCGGTGTTTGGCCCTAGGTCTCGGTCGTATGCTCTTTTGTAGTCTCTTACGGGTGGGGTTGGTATTAGGTGGGTTCCGTCCGAAATAAACTGGAGGCTCCATTCTTCTCCATCGACTTTTTCTTCGAGTATGACCTTACCTCCTTTTAGGTTGGGTAGGAACCAGTCTTCGATCAGTTCTTTTTTTGTTGTGAAGTGGTCTCCCCAGACTCCAACTCCTTTTCCTGCTGCTGGTGTGTCTGGTTTTACTGCTACTTCGATTCCGTTTTGTTCTATCCATTTATTTAAGTCTTCTATTGCTTCTTTTTCGGTTTGGTATTGGTCTTTGCTGAATACTTTGTATTCAGGGTTTGCGGATGGGTGTACTTTATCTATTATCTCTCTTTGTCGTACTTTGCTTCCTTCTAATGCGTATTTTGATGTTGGACATATGATCGGTATGCATAGTTCGTTTTCTATTCTGTCTCTAACTCCGTCTATGATGGGTCCTTCGGGGCCGACGATTCCGAAGTCTATTTCGTCTCTGTATTTTCGTGCGAACCCGAATATTCTATTTACATCTAATCCGGTTACTTCGTGGTCGCCTTCGGATATTTTAGCCATCTTTAAGTTGTAGGGATTATTTTGTTTATCTGCGATGTAGAATGTTACATCGTATTTGTCGCTACGTGAAAAAGCATCAACCATCGATGCGGCTCTAGAGCCATATGATACAATAAGTATGCCAACTTCTTTCATTAATAGACCTCAAAACTATGTTTTAGTTTGAATATTTCTGTATCTGTATTAAGGTTCAATTTAAAATATGTATAGTGGTTTATATACATTACATATGTGGGTTGGGTTTTTTATGTTTTGATGCGTTAGGTATTTTAGTATATGCAGTCTATTGGTTTAGTGTTCTTTGTTTTATTTTATCGGTTTTTTAGTTGGTGAAGTAGGATGAGGAGTTGTTTTGGGGAGTTAGAGTAATGTTTGTTGGAAACTAGTGTTTAGGTGGGTGTGTATTTATTTCGACTGGATATATTCGTGTTTATACTGGTAAAGGACAGGGTAAGACTACTTCTTCGTTTGGAGCTGGGTTGAGAGCGGTTGGAGCTGGCTATAAGGTTAAGATGGTTCAGTTTCTTAAGAGCCGTGAGGATTCTGCTTTAAAGGCTTTGAATGAATTTGATAATTTTAGTGTTGAGCGGTTTGGTAGGGAGGGGAAGCTTAAGGGTGATACCTTACCTATCGATTATGAACAGGCTGATGAGGCTCTTGAAGTTGCTCTTGATGTGGTTTTAAATGGTGGTTGTCGGCTTTTGATTTTGGATGAGGTGAATGTTGCTTTAGATCAGGGTTTGATCGAGGTGGGTGATGTGCTTGATTTGTTGTCTAAAAAGCCGGAGGATATGGAGGTCATTTTGACTGGTAGGTATGCTCCTGATGAGATTATTGATGTGGCCGACCTTGTTACAGTTATGACTCCTGTTAAACATTATATGAAGTCTGGTGTCAAGGCTCGTGAAGGTTTTGATTATTGATTAAAAAAAGGGTTAAAAAGGGTTTTGTTGGTTAAAAAGGGTTTTTTCCCTTTTTTAACCGATGAATTTTGGTCTTTTGCTTAGTTTTTTTGGTAGTGGTAGTGGTCGGTGTGGCATTTGTTTTGTTTCTTCTTTGATTTCTTTGATTAGTTGGTTGAGTTTTGTTGTTTTTTCTTTTCCTGTTTTTCTGGTTCTTAGATTTATTTCTTGGTTTTGTTGTTCTCGGTCCCCTACTACTATGATGTATGGTATCCATTCCATTTCGGCGTTTCTGATTTTTTTGCCTAGGCTGGAGTCTGTGTCGTCTATGTCTGCTCTTATGTTGTTTTTTGTTAGTTTTTGTTGGATTTTTTCGGCGTATTCGGTGTTGTCGCTGGATATTGGTAGTATTCTTGTTTGTGTTGGACATAGCCAGGTTGGGAGTGTTGGTTTATCCATTTTATGTGCGTTTTCTATTATTTCGTATATCCATCTTTCTATTGACCCTATTGATGAGTGGCAGATTATGCATCCTTTTTCTTGTCCGTCTTGGTCTGTGTATGTGATTCCGTATCTTTCAGCGTCTTCTATGTCGAGTTGAACTGTTGATAGTTGGCTGTTGCCTCCTGTTGAGTCTATTCCCTGGAATTCGTGTTTGACTACCCAGTAGTGTTTTCTTTCTTTTAGTAGTTCGATGTATGCGGGTTTGTCTGAGTATTGGAGTAGTTCGGTTATTTTTTGTTTGTTTTCTCTGTAGAATTCTTCGACGACTCTGAATACTACTGCGTACTCTATGTTTGTTCCATCTGCGAGTTCTGCGTATTCTTTGTATAGTTCTTGGTATTCTTTCCATCCTGATTCGAGGTTGGCGGTGAAGGAATGTATGTCGGGCATGTGGAATGCTCTTAGTCTTTTAAGACCTGATAGTTCGCCTCTTTTTTCGTATCTAAAGCTCTTGCTGAATTCGTATATTCTTATTGGGAGATCTCTATAGCTTATTATTGAGTCTTGGAGCATTTTGAATAGCCCGAAGTCTCCTGCGAACCTTAGAACTAGTTCTTTGTCTCCTTCTGGTGGGGAGACTATGTAGTGTCTTTCGTGGAAGCTTTCTCCTTGTTCTCGGATATCTGGTTCGTTCCAGTCGTATAGTATGGGTGTGTCTATCTCCATCGCTCCGAACCTGTCGACCGCTATTTCGTGTGCCCAATCTTTCATTAGGTTGAATATCAAGCTGCCTTTTGGGTAGAATTTTAGGTTTCCAGGGTCGCTCGATGGTTCGTAGTCGGCGATCTCTAGTTTTCTCATCGAGTCTATTGATGGTGGTTTTTCTGATGGCTGTCCTTTTACTTCTTCGGATAAGATGTATCTATTTAGGGGTTTGTTTTCTACGTCATTTTTTTCGTAGTTTGTTGGGTTGATTTTTTCTTCAGTTCCATCTGGATATAGTATTAGGTATTCGCTGGGTACTGCTCTTTTTTCTTCTCCTGTTTCTTCTTTTTCTTTTGTTTCTGGTTTTATATCTCTGGATAGTTCTGAGAGTGGATGGCCTTTGCAGCTTACTTCGAATGCTTTGTACCAACCGAATGGGGATCTCTGTGTTTCTATGTTGGAGTTTTGGAGTTCTTTTTCTAGTTGTTTCAGTATTTTGACGGCTGTTTCAGGTGAACCGAGATCTGGACTTAGATGTGCGTAGGGATACAGCATTACTCTCTCGGCGTTAACGCTTTCAAGTACGTCTATTATTTCTTTTTTTGCTTGTTTGACTATGTTTTCTGGGTTTTCTTCGTCTGTCTGTTCTACTGTTGTGAAAACTGCTAAAACTTCATCCATTAATCCTTCTTTCAATTCATCACTTATGTCTTCAGCAACCGGGGTTTCTTTTGTGACTTTATATTTGAAGTGATCGGAATGTATAAGTAATAATTTCATTATTTTTCCTCCACCAGGTGTTGATGTTCTCCATGTTTTTTCGTTCAATATTTCTGGAGAAAAACGGGTTTGGTCGTTTTTTATTTCAACCTTCCCTGAAACTTGATGTTTTTAAAACAATATATTTACGGAGATAAAAACCAACATTATTTTATCTGGATGTTTTTTTGTTTGGTTTTTTGTTTTTTTGGTTTTGTGAAAAACAAAGGTTTTATTATTTATGGAAGGCATCTCATTTTTGGGAAGTTGATGATTGATTCTGACAACCTCCAGTTACTTAAAACCATAGCTTTACAAGAAAAACAAAAAACAACAAACACCGAGTTAGCTCAAAAACTGGACTACAGCCCTCAAACCATATCAAGACGTCTAAACAACCTTGAAAAAAATAAATACATAAATAGAGAAGTCGATACAAACGGACAGATAATCAAAATATCCAAAAAAGGATATAACACACTTAAAAAAGAATACAAGGACTATAAAAACATATTTTATTTAGAGATGACCAAAACACTACAGGGCCACGTAATCGATGGAATAGGAGAAGGCAAATACTATATATCCCAACCTGAATACCAACAACAATTCAAACAGAAACTTGGATTCAAAGCATACCCCGGAACACTAAACATCAAACTAAACAAAAAAAGCATAAAAAAATACCAACTAATCAAACAAAAAAATGGAATAATGATAAAAGGTTTCCAAAAAGGAGAACGTACATTCGGAGATTCAAAATGCTATAAATCCAGAATAAACGGCATAAAAAGCGCAATAATACAGCCAAACAGATCACACTACAAAGACGACATAATAGAAATAATATCCCCAGAACGCCTCAGAAACAAACTGGAAAAAAACAAAGTAAAAATAGAGGTCCAAATATGAACGTAAAAAAAGGAATCAAACAACTCAAAAACGGAAAACCAATACTAATCTACGACTCAAGCGACCGAGAAGGAGAAACAGACATAGTAGCACCCGCCAAACACACAAACCCCAACACAATACTCAGAATGAGACGAGACGGAGGAGGATTAATATGCGTAGCAATACCCCCTAAAGCTGCAGAAAAACTCAACCTAAAATACACATCAGACATACTAAAACAAACAGGATACAAATTCAACAAAAAAGTACCATACGACCAAAGAAGCAGTTTCTCAATATGGGTCAACCACAAAGACACATACACCGGAATAACAGACAAAGACAGAAGCAAAACAGCAAAAGAACTCTCAAAAGCAGTAGAAACAACAATAAACAAAGAAAACTACAACTTCGAAAAACAATTCAGAGCCCCCGGACACGTACCAATACTAAGAGCAGCTAAAGGACTAACAAAAAACAGAACAGGCCAAACAGAACTATCAATAGAAATGGCACAGAAAGCAAACATAACACCAGCAATGGTACTATGCGAAATGCTAGACAACAAAACAGGAGAAGCACTACCAAAAGAAAAAGCAATAGAATACGGCGAAAAAAACAACATACCATTCCTAACAGGCAGCCAAATCAAAAACTACTAAAAAACCAAACAAAAAAACAAAACTATAAAGTTATTTAATAATCCATTACAACATTAATAATCCATTACAACATTAATAATCCATTACAACATTAATAATCCATTACAACATTAATAATCCATTACAACATTAATAATCCATTACAACATTAATAATCCATTACAACATTAATAATCCATTACAACATTAATAATCCATTACAACATTAATAATCCATTACAACATTAATAATCCATTACAACATTAATAATCCATTACAACATTAATAATCCATTACAACATTAATAATCCATTACAACATTAATAGTCCATTACAACAACCTGTGCATGGGGAACACCGCATACATCCATTACATTTTCCTCATCGATAACACCAACCTCGATTCCTAAATCAACGCTGTTCCTACCAATCAAATTACCTATAGTTGCATTATTTAACGCTTCTTTAATATCCTTTTTAGACCTACTCTCGCTACCATAAAAACTTTCCCGAATCGAGATCTTCCTACCCTCCTCGGCCAACTCCTTTCCAACCAAATCTTCATCGCAAACAGCAACAATCGTTTCAGCCCTCCTAACATGAGTTTTCATAAACAACAATAAACACCCCTAACTATTATTTGATTTAAGTTGTACGCAAGGTCTTTCCAGGCCTTGGCTCTATAATATCTCCTTTCTCCCTCAACTTCTTAATTATATCTTTAACCTCATCCTTATCTACACCTTCACTTTCAGCCTCACTAATAACCTCAGTCCTAGGAGCTCCTTCCTCACCTTCTAAACTCTCAATGACCTCCTTAATCAACCTGATTTTATCACGCTGGCTCTTACTGGTACCAGTTGTCAACATATCAATGTCATACTGACCTGTCTCAGGATCCATACCAACCTCTTTAAGACATTTATTAACTATAGTGGTTGCTCGTTCAGCATCAACAACCTCAACTGTTTCATTAAGCCTGGTTCGGGCGCTTGCTTCAGCTAAACGAACCAAAGCCTCAAGCTGTCGAGCAGTAACCGGGACAGGAGAATTCTCATCCTCACCAATCTCCCTAAGCTCCAGATAAAAATCTACCAACTCTTCTTTAGCATCCTCAGTTAAAACCGGAGTAATCTGTTTAGAATGAGCAATGTATTTACGCATCAACTCAGGCTCTATAGCAGGCTCTATATCCTCCAAAGCAGTATCCGCTTCACCAGATTTATCAGACTTCATCGAAATCTCACCCGCATAATGAGATTTAATTATATGGTTAGCAATCTTCTCATCCTTCTTTTTATCCGGTTTATCCGTCAAAGTAAAAATCAAATCAAACCTCGATAACAAAGAAGGCTCCATATCAATCTGATCCGCAATCGGTTCATACCTATCGAAACGACCATACTTAGGGTTAGCAGCTCCCAACAAAGCACATCTCGACTTGAGTGTAGATGTAATACCAGCCTTTGCAATAGAGATGCTCTGTTGCTCCATCGCCTCGTGCAAAGCACTACGGTCACGACTATTCATCTTATCCATCTCATCGATGGTGGCCACACCTTTATCTGCAAGAACCAACGCACCAGCCTCCAAAGTCCACTTACCATCACCAAACTCATCCTTAACAGCAGCTGCAGTGAGCCCGGCAGACGTACTGCTCTTACCAGAAGCATAAACACCTCTAGGAGCCAAATTAGAAACATACCTCAATATCTGCGACTTACCAATACCCGGGTCACCAACAAGAAACGTATGTATATCACCACGAATCCTAGAGCCATCAGGCAGTTGTTTAGCAACACCAGAAAACAACTGAAGAGCCATAGCCTCCTTAACATCCCTATACCCATATATCGTGGGCGCTATAGAATCAATTATCTTATTATAGATATCAGGGTCACTAGAAAGATCTTCAATCATATTCAGCTCTTCAACAGTAATCTCAAGGTCCTCAAACTCACGATCCATCAACTCAATGGAATTACACTCAACATAGACATCAAAAACAGTGCTCTTACTGTTCCTACTCTGCTTTTGAGAAGACCTCAACACACCATTAATTATAACACGATTACCAGGAACAACCTCCCCCGTTAAATCATCCTCCACAAGAATATTAAGATCCTGAGGCTGTTCAGCACCTCTTAAATCCTCAGGCCGCTCCTGAATCTGAAGCTTCTGAGAATCTATAAAATCAGATTTATCAACCAACAACTCAAAAGCATTCTTCCTTTGACAAGTCTCATCTGCACATTGATACGGCTCTTGATAAGACTCTCCCTCCTGACCAACCTCCATAACATTACCACACCGAAGACACTTAAAAACCCCCTTAACCAATTTAGGCCGTACTTCGGTCGCCCGCTTAACAATACCATCGATAGAAACAAACTTATTAATGTGATGGCTTCGAAGATTCCGAGCAAGAGTCCTCAAACGAGTCGGAAGCTCAATAAATCGAACATTAATATTGTTCAAAATCTCATTCAAACTCAATCCCTGAGACTCCCCACTATCAATAACAGGCTGCAACTTAATCTCCGTATTTTTAACAGCCCTTTCAGCCCCCAAAATAAACTTATCAGGCTCCTCAACCAAACGATCAGCAAACTCAGGGTCAAACCTCTCCAACAAAGAGTTATAATGAACATAAAGAGACTTCTCATTTGGATACTTAGCAACTAAATCCTTAATCTCAGTTGAATAATACTTCTCGAAAAACTCCTTAAACCTATCTTCAACCTCATTAATATCCAAACTCTCTTCAATAGTAGTAGACATAATCAACCCCACACATACAACCAAAAAACCATACCAACCAAACACCACAACCCAACTTCAAACCAAACCAAACTAATCCAATCCAAACCAAATTAAATTGATCTATAAGTAATATTATTGTGACAACTAACTAAATCTTCGATATATTAATAATTTCCTGGTAAACGTAATTTTGGTAGGTTCTAGGAAAATTAGATGGATAGAAAACAGAATAGATATATAAGATACTGAGTAATTTGAGAAATGGTGTTTATTTCGAGTATAAAATTTCGTTTGATGGTTACACCAAAAGATAATATCTGCATGGTCTCCAAAAAATAATAATATATTGGAGGAAAAATGAGGACTTGTAACAAATGAGTGAAGAAGTTTGCCCCAAATGCGGTTTACCTAGTGAACTCTGTGTATGCGAAGAAATAGCAAAAGAAGATCAGAGGATTAAGGTCTATGTTGAAAATAGAGCTTATGGCAAACCCATGACTATTGTTAAGGGTATTGACAGTAAAGACATTGACCTAAACGAATTGGCTACAGAACTAAAAACTAAATGCGCTTGTGGAGGTACGGTTAAAAATAAAAAAATCGAGCTACAGGGAGACCACAAACGTAAAGTAAAAGATATGCTGATTCAAAAAGGATTTTCCGAACAAAGTGTTGTACTAGGAAAATGAAGAAATAATTAAACGCACATGGAGGGAACCTAGGAACAACATAGAACAACAACCCTAGGGATACCTCCTAAAAACCAAAAAAACGGGTAGACAGCCCTCCTAAAACCCATTTAATTTCTAAAAAAATAACAGAAAACAGTTAGGCTAGGGTTATGTTATAAATCAAGACCTTTCTTTGAATATTTTTATTTTGTCGTGTTTTTTAGGTTGTTTTTAGTTCTGAGTATATTGTTGTTTCTGATGGTGTGTGCATAATTCTTATATCTACCCTATCTCCTTGATCGACTTGGATTTCGTTTATTTGTATTGAGATTCTTTCTCCACTGCTCCATTCGGATTTATCGGTTTCTTCTGCTATTTCTTCTTTGTCTATGTCTATTCGGTTGTTTTCTTGCTCGCCATCGAGGTTGTATATTATTATTCTGAGGTCTTCGGTTTTGACAGTGTCGCCTCCTTCGTGTATTAGGGATATTTCTTGATTGTTCATGTCTTCGGTTGAGATGGTTGTTGTTGGTGCTGGTTCGGGTATAGTTAAAACTCCCATTACGAATGCTCCTGCAATTGTAGCCATCACTACCACAACGCTGACCATTATTATGGCTCCTACTACCGAGCTTACCCCACTGTCATTATATGATGTATTCTTATTTTTTAATAGTTTCTTCAAAGTTTTACACCAGACTGTTTGTTCTGTTTATGTTAATTCGGTTTCTAATGGTTAATACCTTTTATATTGGGTTTTTATTGGGTTTTTATTTATTTTTTTTGTTTTTTTTTTGGTGGTTTGGGTGTTTCGACGAGGATTGGTTGTTTTTCATTCCCTGATTTTTTTTTCCAGTTTGTTTTTAAATCTGTAGGATTATTTTTTTCATTAGATGTCTTTAGAACCTAAATCTGAGTTAAAGGATGTTGAAAGTTATATAATTGATGAGGTTTTTGAGCCTTCTGTGAGGGATTGGTGGGTTGGTAAGTTTGGTCGTTTTTTCGATGTTAATGACGGTTATTTCACTCCTCCGCAGCGTGGGGCTATCCCTAATATTTATAGGGGTGAGAATACTCTTGTATGTGCTCCAACAGGGTCAGGTAAGACGCTTTCTTCTTTTGCATCGATTATAAATGAGTTGTATAAGTTTTCTAGAGAGGATGAGCTTGAAAACACTGTTTATTGCCTTTATATATCTCCTTTGAAATCTCTTGCTAATGATATACACCGCAATCTGGTTGAACCATTAAGGGGTATTGAAGAGATTGCTAGGGAGCGGGGTATTGATAACGATGAGATTAGGCATGCGATAAGGCATGGTGATACTCCAAAAAACGAGCGGGCTAAGATGCTTGACACAACCCCGCATATATTGAATACAACCCCTGAGACACTAGCTATCTTGTTGAATTCACCTAAGTTTAAGGAGAAGTTGAGGTCGGTTAGGTGGGTTATTGTTGATGAGATACATTCACTTGCTGAGGGTAAGCGTGGTGTTCATCTTTCATTGAGTTTGGAGCGTCTTCAGGAGATGGCTCACCAAGAGTTTGTTAGGATTGGTTGTAGTGCGACGGTTGAGCCTGTTGAGGAGGTTGCTAGGTTTTTAGTTGGCTCTGGACGTGATTTCGAGGTTGTTGACACACGTTTTATACGTGATATGGAGTTAAGTCTTAGATGTCCAACAGATGATTTGATAAACACGGATCCAGAGGAGATCAGCGAGGTATTGTATACAGAACTTCACGACCTTATCCAGGAACATGATAACACATTGATTTTCACCAATACACGTAGTGGTGCTGAACGTGTGTTGAAAAATCTGAGGAGTAAGTTCCCAGAACATTATTTCGATGAGAACACTGGGTGTCACCATGGTTCTCTTGGACGGGAGAAGAGGGTGGATATTGAGGAGAAGTTGAAAGGTGGGGAAATCGATTTTGTAACCACCAGCACCTCCCTCGAACTCGGGGTTGACATGCCACACCTGGACCTTGTTGTTCAAATCGGATCTCCAAAATCTGTCTCCAAGTTGTTGCAGCGTATAGGTAGGTCTGGACACTCACTGCATCATAAGGTGAAGGGTATTGTCTTTGTGATGGATAGGGATGAGTTGCTTGAGTGTTCTGTTATGCTTAAACACGCTGAAGAAGGTTTTATCGATAGGGTGTTCATACCGACAAACTGTCTCGATGTGCTCTCCCAACATATCTATGGCATGGCTATAAATAGTGTTAAAAAGCTTGATACAGTTAAAAAAGTTGTTAGAAGGTCTTATTGCTATTCAGATTTACCTGAAAGTAGTTTTGATAAGGTTATCAAGTATTTGACCGCGGATTACGCTGGTATGGAAGACAAGAATATATACGCCAAAATCTGGTATGACAGTGATTCAGGCGAGATAGGTAGGCGTGGAGGCATGTCACGCGTTATATACATGACGAATCTTGGAACTATACCTGCCAGTTTCTCTTGTGGAGTGTATACAAGGGATGATAAAAAAAGAGTTGGTAGTTTAGATGAACAGTATCTGGATAAACTCGAGAAGGGAGATGTATTCCATCTTGGTGGTGATCGATATGAATTCAGGTATCGACGTGGTGGGAAGGTATATGTAGACCGGACCGACCGTCCTTCAAACGTGCCTAGATGGTTTTCAGAGCGATTGCCTTTGTCCTATGACCTAGCGATTAAAATTCTTTTGTTTAAAAAGAAGATGCGGGGTTGGGTTAGTGGTGGCTCCGCTGAAGAAGCAGAGAAATATCTAAAGACATTTCCAATCGATGAAAACGCAGTTAAAAGCCTAGTTAAGATGTTTATGGAGCAGGTCATGTACTCTGGAGGTGAATCGATATCAACACCAAACAATTTCTACGTTGAACAGTATCATGACAGTGACTACCGCAAGAGATTTTTATTCCAGAGTACCTATGGACGTAAGTTTAACGATGGTTTAAGTAGGCTTTTAGCTCATGAGGTTTCCAGGAGACGTGGTGTAGATGTTTCCGTTTCGATATCGGATTTTGGTTTCACACTCTCCTTTTCAAATGAAATAGAGATAGATTTCAAAGAGGTTATCGATGGAATCGACCTTGATATGATGGAGAGAACAATGAAAGATGCTCTACAGGGTACTGAAATGCTTAAAAGGATGTTCAGGATAAACGCTGTACGTTCCTTCATGATACTTGAAAACTATAAGGGGAACCGAAAAAGTGGTCGTAGGCAGCAGTTTAATTCCGACATGATGATAAACTACGCCTTATCAAAAGATGATTTCGCAGTTGTAGATGAGACATACCGAGAGATTTTCTATGATAAACTTGAGTTAGACCATGTTGAACAGTTTATAAATAAAGTTCAAAAAAACGAGGTCGAGGTTACTCAGAAAACTGTTAGGTCACCAAGCCCATTCATGTTCGGAACGGCAACACTTGATTCAAGTGATGTAGTACTAGCTGAAGACCGTTCTTCCGTTATAAAACAATTCCATAAACAGGTTATTGAGGAGATTGGGTTGGATGACCCCTAAACCAAAAAGGATCGAAGTTTATAACTCAGCTTTATACCTACCCGATATAGATGTCTGCGTCGTTTCAGACCTACATATAGGTCTTGAAGATGAACTTCTTCGTCAAGGAATCTCTTTCCCACTAAACGAAGAAGAAATAATCACAACCCGTCTCAGTGAAGTTATAGAGAGATTCAACCCCCATAAAACTGTTTTAAATGGAGATATACTGCATTCTTTCGGCAAGATTTGGAGCGGTGTTTCAACCAAACTTGAAAAAGTACTAGATATATGTGGAGACTGTGTTTTGATAGAGGGTTCCCATGACAAAATGCTACCCACCTTAATGGAGGATAAAGATCGAAATATCCACAAACATCTCGAAATAGATGGAGTTTTTTTCTTACACGGAGATCGTGAACTACCGTTAGATAACCCTGAAATGGTGGTATTAGGCCATGAACATCCTGCAATCGAAATAGAGGGGGATAAACTTGATTGTTTTTTGGTTGATCGCTCAAAAAAAGACAGCGATTTAATATTAACCCCTAGTTTCTCACCGTTGACAAAAGGTGTATCAGTAAACAGGTTGAAGTCACGTGATTTTATGTCACCTATCATGAATCGAAGAGATTTAGATAAGTTTGAGGTTTTAGTTGAAATTGATAGCGAAGTATTAAGGTTTCCCGAATTAGGTAGCTTTAGGGATATGCTTTAAAATTTTTTTCATAAATTTAAGTCTTGTTTAACAAAACCACACACCCCTTTGTTTCAACTGGAAAATAGATAATATAAACAAGATAATTCAAGCAAATACCTTGTATATCAATTTTTATATAAATACAACCTTTTTAAGTAGATATATCTCGATTAGAAGTTATTTAGTTTTTTCAATACCTCTTTAATCGTTTTTATAAAAAGATAGTTACCAAAATATATAATATAGGTGTTTTACATACTGTAGAATAGATAGGAGGAATAAATTATGTCAAAAGAACAAATCCTGGAAGACCTACATAACGGCGTCCTAGAAATGGACGAAGAAAAAGTATCCAACGCAGCTCAAAAAGCATTGGACGAAGGCGTAGAGCCAATGGACGCAATAATGGATGGACTAGTAAGTGGAATAGCCGAAGTCGGAGACCTATACGACAAAGGAGAAAAATTCGTACCCGAAGTACTGATGTCCTCAGAAGCATTGTACGCAGGACTCGACATACTGAAACCACATATAGACGCCGACGACCTCGGAGTCGAAGGAAAAATAGTACTTGGTGTTGCAGAAGGAGACGTACACGACATAGGTAAAAACCTAGTTAGATTGATGCTCGACGTAAGCGGAATGGAAGTAATCGATCTAGGGAAAGACGTACCAAACGACCAGTTCACCAAAAAAGCAGTAGAAGAAGATGGAGACATAATAGCTGTATCCGCAATGATGACATCAACAATGCTAGGAATCGAAGACATCGTTAAAGACGCACGCAAGAACGCACCAAACGTAAAAATACTGGCAGGTGGAGCACCACTAAACGAAAAATCAGCAATAGAAGAATTCGGAGCCGACGGATACGCACCAGACGCAACAAAAGCAGCAAAGAAAGCACTAGAACTAATGAAAGAATAAAAACCGAAAATATTTTAGAGGAAGCTAAATAAGGGTGATAACAAGAACACCCCTAGGAAGTAAATAAATTGCATATAGTTTTTGAACCCGATGGAAAAACCATCGAAATAGAGAAAGGGAAAACAATACTAGACGCAGCAGACAAAGCAGACATAGATATCAAATCGGATTGTGGTGGAAAAGGAACATGTGGAAAATGCATAATAAAGATTGAAGAAGGCCACCAATCCATATCACCCCTTATTTCAGAAGAAAAAGACAGCCTCTGTAAAGAAGAAATCGAAGAAGGATACAGGTATGCCTGTGCAGCAAAAATACAAAACCCCGGAACAGAAGTAACTGTTTCAATACCAAGCAGAAGCCGTAGAGATAAACAAGTTATACTTGAAGAAGGCCTACATGTCGATATCGAACTGGACCCACAGATCCATAAATACCAAATAAAACCAGAAAAACCCTCACTAAAAGACGACTTATCAGATTACGAAAGACTGCAGAAGATATTAAAACAAGAATATGGATTAGAGGTAGACGATATCGCTGTTAACACACTTAGAAAATTGCCAAAAAAACTTAGAAACGATTTAGGTCGGTTTAAAGAGAAATTTACAGTCACATTAAACAAAAACAAAATAATTAAAATCGAAGATAGCCATCAAGAAAAATACTACGGAATAGCTATAGACATAGGTACAACAACAGTCGTAGCCTACCTAGTAGACATGACCACCGGAGAAATCATAGACATAGCATCCGAAATGAATCCACAAATGAGATATGGCGAAGACGTAATGACCCGGGTCACAACTACATTCAGTGAAGAAAACGGCATGAATAAAATGCAAGACACAATAATCAAAGGAGTCAACAGACTTATATCCGAACTATCCGAAGACAACAACATCGATAAAAAAGACATACTAGAGGTAACAGCTGTAGGAAACACCGGCATGCACCATATATTTGCAGGAATACACCCAGAATTCATTTCAAAATCACCATATGTACAAGGAATAAGAGACGCAGTAAACCTAACACCAGCAGACGCTGGAGTTGAAATATACGAAGACGGAAACATACACATACTCCCAACAGTAAGCGGGTGGATGGGGGCAGACACAATCGGATGCCTACTAACAACAACACCATACAAACAAGACCCAATCCAACTGATGATAGACGTCGGCACAAACGGAGAAATCGTACTTGGAAACAAAGACAGAATGATAGGTGCATCATGTGCAGCAGGTCCTGCACTTGAAGGAGCTCACATGAAATATGGAATGAGAGCAGCGCCAGGAGCAATACAATACATAAACTTAAACGAAGAACTCGAACCACAACTCGACGTAATCGGAGACCAACCACCCAAAGGAATCTGCGGCTCCGGAATCATAGACGCTATCGCAGAACTCGTAAGAACCGGAATAATCAACAAAGACGGTACATACAACAAAAACGCAGAAACAGATCGATTACGAGAAACCGAATCAGGCCTAGAATACGTATTAGCATACAAATCTGAATACAACTCCAAACACGACGTAACATTAACAAACCAAGACATACGAGAAGTACAGCTCGCAAAAGGAGCAATATCAGCAGGTGCACACATACTAATGGATGAACTAGGAATAGACAAACCAGACGAAATAATGCTGGCCGGAGCCTTCGGAAACTACATCGACAAGATATCAGCCCTTACAATAGGACTGTTCCCAGAAGTAGGTATAGACGATATAAAGATGGCTGGAAATGCAGCGGGGGTCGGAGCAAGACTAGCACTAATAGACAAAAACAAAAGACAAAAAGCCAGAGAACTACCAACCCAAATAAAATACTACAGACTAGCAACACATGAAGACTTCGACATGGAGTTCGCAAGAGCCCAATACTTCCCACACATGGAAATGGATAAATATCCAAACTACGAAAAAATACAAGAACTCAGACGCTGCAGGTGACATCCTCACATATCAACCCGTGCGATTTGGAAGGTGTCTTCTCGGCCACTTAGATAGAAACACCATTCCTAAAAAATGGTATTGGTTCTAAATCAAAAAACCCCTACACCCCTTATTTTTTCATTATTTTAACACCACAACCCCAAAAAACCTTTTTTACTTGCATACTTTGAGTTTTTCACTATGCTATGTTTTTGTGTAGGTATACATGGATAGACTAAAGTATATTTAGAATTACTGTAGACTGGATATAGGGGGTTTCTCCATAACTTACGATGTAGTTGTAGATATAAAACTTAAGGAAGGAATGCTTGACCCAGAAGGCAATACAACGAAAAGGTCGCTGGAGCTGCTTGGTTACAACAATGTAAATCAAGTTAGAGTTGGTAAAAAAATTTTCTTAGAAATCGATGGTAGTTCAAAGGAACAAGTAATCGAAGATGTAGATAAGATGTGTCGGAAATTACTTGCTAACCCTGTCATACATAACTACGAAATAAGGGTGGATTGATGACGAATATAGCGATCATCAAGTTTCCGGGGTCAAACTGCGACCTTGATGTCAAAAAAATATATGAAGAGATACTCGATGTCAAGGCCGAATTGATTTGGTATAAACAGGATATTGAAAAAGACTATGACGGAGTGATAATACCTGGTGGTTTTTCATATGGAGATTACCTTAGATCCGGAGCTATAGCTGCCAAAACTCCTATAATGGAATCTATCAAGGAGTATGCTGATAACGGAGGAAAGGTCTTTGGAATTTGCAATGGATTCCAGATACTCACAGAAGTTGGGTTGCTACCAGGTACATTGATGACGAACAAATACCCTAAATTTAAATGCCAATCAACATACATAAGAATTGAAAGCAACAGCTCAGTGTTCACCTCAAACTACAATGAAAACGAAGTTATTAAAATACCAATAGCTCATAAAGATGGAAATTATATTGCAAAAGAAAAAACATACAGGGAAATAAAAGAGAACGATCAGATTGCCTTTAAATACGTTGATGAAAAAGGCCGAACAACCCAAAAATCCAATCCAAATGGATCTAAAGACAATATAGCTGGTGTAATGAATCAAGAAAAAAACATACTGGGTATGATGCCACATCCTGAAAGAGCTTCGGACAAACTACTTAGGTCAAATGATGGATTGAAAATACTAAAATCGATTACCTAAACATAAATAAAAGGTATAATCCATTAAAAACACCACAAAACCAATACTCATTTTTTATTTTTTATTTGGAGTATGAATAAAATAACCTCAAAAAAGATAAAAGGCTTAATAACAAATAATCTTTAGTATTTATTTTGTTAATTAACGAGGTTGATTAATATGAGTCAAGATAATAAAAAAGAGATTGAGAGATGTTTTCATGTTCTCGATAAAATAATAAATGATAATTCTATTCCAAAAAACATTAGAAGGGCAGCTAAAAACGCTAAAACAGAGATGCAGAGCGATGAAGACCTAACAGTTAGGGCAACAAACGCAATAACAGAGTTAAACGAAGTTAACGAAGATCCAAACATACCTGTCCACGCAAGAACCGAGATATGGAATGCAATATCAATCCTTGAAGGACTAACCGTCGATAACTAATTCAAGATAGTATTGTCTAGCATCTCTCTCAACAGTTTCAGTGAGGGAGACGGCTCTCTCCAAACTATCTGTTTTAACAAACAATCCATGGTTCCTAACAAGAGCCACTTCATTTTTTTTTAAATAATCTGATACTTTTTCAGCTAACTCTAGAGATCCAGCATCAAACTCAGGTAGAACTTCAATTTTATTACCTATTAGTTCAAGTGCACCCTCACTTCTAAACTCAATTTCATCTATTTTTTCGGACAAGACAACTGAGTAATCAGGATGAGAATGAAGAATACAACCTGGCCCTGTTTTTTCATATGTTTTAATATGAAGAGGAGTTTCGCTTGAAGGAACTAGACCCCCACCCCTTTGTTTCAACTGGAACGAATCAAGCCGACATTCTAAAAAAACAAAGTCAGAAGTGGTTATGTTTTTTAAATCTGTTCCCGAAGAGCTGATTAAAAGAAGAGGATCTTCATAAACACTGATGTTACCGCTATATCCTGGAAAAAAGCTATTGTTTCCCATACATTTAACGATTTTAACTATATCTCCAACTTTATTCATCTAAATAAAACCAATATACATTTTAACTTCTCATTAATTAACTCCAACCTAAAGATTAAACAAAAATAATTTACTAAATACTTTAAATTATTTAAAAATATTTAGTCTATATAATATAATTAGAAAGATTTATATACTTACAGTTCTTAGTTAACCGTGGTACATTTTCTTTAATATATATAATAATATCAACCTACTCATTTCCTAGTTTGCACTTGAAACAAAGGGGTGGGGGTCTTTCTTTAAAAATTATATTCTTAATTAAATAAGTTAGTTAATTAAATTTAAGACCCCTTCATTTCAATTGGAACTAAATATAATTTCTGGATAAAAAATCGGTATTTGGTTGTCGGAAAATGTATTTCTTAGATTTATTTTTAAAAATTAGAATTGGTTTTGATTTTCCTTAGAAAATTATTTTTTATAGAAAAATAGTTTGTTTTTGTTTTTGTTTTTTTAGTGGGCCCGACCGGATTCGAACCGGTGACCTCCGCCATGTCAAGGCGACGTCATGACCAACTAGACCACAGGCCCTTTTTTTGATTTTATTGTCTGTTATTTGATTTTTGGTACTTGCATATATTTTTATTGGTTTTATGTTTGTTTTATTTTGTTTATTCTTTTTTGGATTGGTGGGTGGGTTGTGTATGGGTGGAATAGTATGTAGTATATTGTTGTTGTTCCTGGGTCTGTTTTTGGTTTTGTGTTTTTCTGTATTTTTTTAAGTGCGGATATCAGCCAGTTTTTGTTTGTTCCTAGTGTTGTGGCTGCGTATTTGTCGCATTTTAGTTCTATGTTTTGTGATATTTTTGTGATTATTTTTGGTAGTATTATTCTTGTTGCTGTTATTGTTGTTATTGTTATTGATGTTGTGGTTGGGTTTGGTATGTTTGTTATGAGTATGTATATGCTTGTTACTATTATCGTTGTGTAGATTAGTGTTGTTATCGTTAGTAGTAGGGATAGTGTTTTTGTTTTTGAGTGGCCTATTTCGTGGAGTATTACTGCGAATATTTCTTCTTTTTTTAGTTCTTGTAGTAGTCCTTGGTTTATCTGTATGTATTTTTTTTGGAAAAATAGTGATCTTGCGTTGAGGGTTTTGTTTGGGGATATGAGTATTTTTGGTGGTTGTATTTTGTAGTATTTAAATAGTTGGTTTAGTCTTGGGTATTGTTTTATGTTTTTTATTTTGTATCCTAGCATTCTTATCAGTTTTTTGGTCCTTTGTTTCGTTTGGAGTTTTTTGTGTGGTTTTTGTTTTGTTTTTGTTGTTTTTAGTTGTTGTTTTTGGTTTTGGTTTTTGTTTGTTTGGTTTTGTGATTATTTTTTCATGTGTGGGTGTTTTGGTTGTTTTGTTTTGTGTTTTTTGTTAGGTATATTTCATATACTATCTAAAATATTGTTTTTTGGGTGATTTTTTTATCACATTGTATCAAAATATTTAAATGTTAGTCAAACCACTAAACAACAAGTGTTCATATGTCAGTTGAAGTTGAAGATGACAGTGTTTTCCTTCCAGATTGGGCTAAAGAATATGCCCGTGAAGTAGCTGGATCCATCCTACTATCTGGCAGTCCAGGTAGCATGGTTAAAAATTATAGAGATAAAACAGCCCTGACGCAAAGGCAAGTGAGTATGATAACCGATGTTTCTAGAGAAACAGTTTCAAGAATTGAAAACGATAAATTAAACCCTTCATACAAATTCATCAGGTCATTTACCGGTATAGTAGTACTATCAAGGGCAGTGAAATGTTATTTCGCGAAAAGCGAGAGAATGGGTAACAAAATCGACCTACCCTACCTCGAGAGAATTGCGTTGGAGCTTGATGTGAATCGAGACCATTTTGAAGAAATAGCTGTTTCATCTCTAGACAGCTACGACAAGAAAAAGAAAGAAGTTCTAAAATCCTTGGAGGCATGAAATATTGATTATAGCTTGGATAGATGAAGTAGACAACACAGATCTAGAGCTGGTGGGTGGTAAAGGAGCTAGCCTAGGCGAATTAAAACAAGCCGAACTACCCGTACCAGATGCTTTTGTAGTAACAGCAGAAACATTCAGAAGGTTCATAGTAGATAGTGGTATAGACAAAGAAATATTCAAAATCCTCGACGAAACAAACGTCGATAACTCAGAAGAATTACAGAAAGCAAGCCAGAAAATAAAAGAGATAATTATAGAAACTGAGACACCAGAAGACATAAAGCAAGAAGTAAACAAAGCTTACGAAAAAATATCTGAAAAAGCAGAGGGAGACAACGAGTTTGTCGCAATAAGATCTTCAGCAACTGCAGAAGACCTCCCAGACGCCAGCTTCGCAGGACAACAAGAAACATTCCTCAATATACGAGGCCAAAAAAACGTAATGGAAAAAATCAAGGAATGTTGGGCCTCCCTCTACACAGCTAGAGCAATATTCTATAGAGAAAAACAAAATTTCGAGCATTCAAAAGTCAATATTGCGGTTGTAGTTCAAAGAATGGTTAATGCAGAAAAAGCAGGAGTTATATTCACATCCCATCCAACAACCGGAGAAGATGATGTTATCATAGAAGCAGGATGGGGATTAGGAGAAGGAGTGGTATCAGGGTCAGTCTCCCCAGACCACTATATAATAAATAAAAAAGGATTCGAAATCAAAAAAAGAGACATATCAACTAAACGCACAATGTTTGACCGCGACCCCGAAACAGGTGAAACAAGACACGTAGATGTACCAGAAGACATGATGGATGAACCAACCCTAACAGACGAAGAGATCACCGAGCTAGCTAAAATGGGTGAGGGAGTGGAAAAACACTACAAAACCCCACAAGACGTGGAGTGGGCAATAGAAGACAACGAGATATACATGCTTCAATCAAGACCTATAACAACAATAACCGATGAAGAAATACCCGAAAACGAAACCTCAGGAGAAATAATCGTAGAGGGACTTGGAGCATCACCAGGAATTGGAGCAGGAACTGTAAAAATAGTTAAAAACCTAGACGAACTCGACAAAGTAAAAGAAGGAGACATACTCGTAACATCCATGACAACCCCTGACATGGTTCCAGCGATGAAAAAAGCATCTGCTATAGTCACCGACGAAGGAGGCCTAACATGCCACGCAGCAATAGTATCAAGAGAGCTAAGCACACCAGCTGTAGTAGGGGCCAACGGAGCGAGCAAAACCCTCAAAGACGGAGAAGAAGTAACAGTCGATGGAGAGAAAGGAAAGATCTACAAAGGAAAAATCAAGAAAGAAAAAACACAGAAAACAGAGAAAACAGTGGTAAAAACAGAGAACAACATAGTAACAGCAACAGACATAAAAGTAAACGTCTCAATACCAGAGGCAGCGGAAAGAGCAGCTCAAACAGGAGCAGATGGAGTCGGGTTACTCAGAATAGAACACCTGGTGCTCGGCCTAAACAGACACCCACAATCCTACGCAGAAAAAGGGGAACAAGAAGAATTCATCCGAGAACTAGAAAACGGAATCAGAAAAGTCGCAGACGAATTCTACCCAAAACCAGTTTGGATACGTACATTAGACGCTCCAACAGATGAATTCAGAAGTTTAGAAGGTGGCGACAGAGAACCAGAAGAACACAACCCAATGCTAGGATTCAGAGGAATAAGAAGAGACCTCAAATACACAGAAATATTCGAAATGCAGATCAAAGCGATAAAAAAACTCATCGAAAAAGGATATACAAACCTCGGACTCATGCTACCATTGATACAACACCCAAAAGAAGTAAAACAAGCCAAAGAAATGATGAAAGAACACAACCTCGACCTCGAAAAAATAGATTTCGGAATAATGGTCGAAACACCAGCCGCCTCACTAATAATCGAAGACATAATCAAAGAAGACATAGACTTCATAAGCTTCGGAACAAACGACCTAACACAATACACACTAGCAGTTGACCGAAACAACGAAAGAGTATCCGGAAATTACGACGAAAGACATCCAGCAGTACTCAAACTAATAGAAAGAGTAATAGAAAAATGCAACGAAGCCGACGTAAAAACATCTATATGCGGCCAAGCAGGAAGCTATCCAGACATAGTAGACAGACTTGTAAACATGGGTATAACAAGCGTCTCCGCAAACATCGACTCGGTAAGAGAAATAAGAAAAACAGTCGCCAAAAAAGAAAAACAAATGTTGCTAGACTCAATCCGAAAATAAAAAACCTAAAAAACAGGATGACACACAACATACCAATAAACCAGATAATTGAAACAATAAAACAACGACAGCCAAACCTAGTTTCAATACAACTCCCAGAAGGATTAAAACGAAAAGCACAGAAACTCAGTGAAACAATAGAAGAAAAAACAAACACCCACACACTAATATCAGGCGACCCCTGCTACGGAGCCTGCGACATAGAAGACTGGGAACTCAAAAAACTAGGTGTAGACCTAATAATCCATCTAGGCCATTCAGAGATACCATTAAACACCGAGATCGAAGTAGTGTACTACGACATACAACTAGAAACCGATTTAAACAACCTAATAACACAGGTAACTAAAAAACTAGATAAAAAGGTGGGGTTGATAACAACAATACAACACCACCACCTCCTCCAAGACATCAAACAAAAACTCAGTGAAAACAACATAAAAACAGCCATAGGCCATGGAGACAACGCAATAGCTAAACCAGGACAGGTATTAGGCTGCAATTTCTCAGCAACAGATATAGATGTAGATCAATACCTCTATATCGGTACAGGAAACTTCCATCCAACCGGCGTAGCATACTCAACAAACAAACCAGTCATAATACTCGACCCCGAAAAACAAGAAATCAGAGAGATAAAAGACACAGAAAACTTCCAGAAAAAAAGATACGCAACAATAGCCAAAGCACAGAAAGCCAGCACGATAGGAGTCATATTAGGCACAAAAACAGGTCAAACACGAAAAAAACTAGCAATACAAATCAAAGAAAGACTAAAAAAAGAAGAATACAAAGCCACAGTAATCACAATGGAGGAAGTCACACCCAACCGACTACTACAACTCGGATACGACGCATACATAAACACCGGATGTCCAAGGATCACATACGACGACCAAAAAAGATATAGAAAACCAATACTAACACCAAACGAACACGAAATCCTCGTTGGAGACAGAGATTGGAGCGACCTCAAATTCGATGAAATAAGACGCAAGTGATCCAATGAACAAAAAACAACTAGAAATAAAACTAACACAACTAAATGGATTCAAAAAACCAAACCCCAAACTAGAACAATACCAAACACCACCAGGAATCGTAGCATCAATAGTATACCTAGCATACATGCAAGGAAACATAAAAAACAAAACAATAACCGACCTCGGATGTGGAACAGGAGCATTCGCAATAGCAGCAAAACTAATGGGCGCCAAAAAAACAATCGGAGTAGACATAGACCCCGAACCACTTAAAACAGCAAAGAAAAACGCCCAAAAACTAGATCTAGACATAACCTGGATAGAAAAAAACGTAAAAAACTACAGTGGAACCAGCGACACAGTACTACAAAACCCCCCATTCGGAGCACAAAAAAAAGGAAGCGACCGAGAATTCATAAAAACAGCCCTAAAAACCGCCAAAACCACATACTCAATCCACAACCAAGGAACCCACCAATTCATCAAAAAATACATAAAACAACACGGCGGCCATATATCCGAAAAAACAACCCTCTCATTCCCAATAGGGAGAACATTTAACTTTCATAAAAAGAAACAGAAACCTGTTAAGGTTAATCTTTATAAATTTATTAGAGACAGTTGACAATGATTAATAATAGTTTTACAACCCCAGGTGAGCTCATCGGCACATCCGAAGAATTCACCGGGAAAGAAGGAACATACGAAAAAGACGGTAATGTATACGCCTCATTGACAGGAATCGTACACGTCAACGAGGAAGACAGGTCTGTATGGGTCGAACCAAAAACATCCGTCCCACCAGTACCTGAGAAAGGCGACGAAATAATAGGTAAAGTGAGAGATGTAAAAGACTCAATAGTACTCATAAACATCGCAAGCCTCGTAGGAAGCGAAGACAGAGAAATAGCAGTAAACGAAGTAGGCGCCATACACGTATCAAACGTAAGCGACGACTACGTAAAAGACCTCGAAAACAAATTCAGAGCCGGAGACATAGTAAGAGCAAAAATAATAGTGGAAAAACCAGGAGCAATAGACCTAACCACAAACGAACCACAACTAGGAGTATTAAGCGCCAAATGCACAAAATGCAACGGATACCTCAAAAAAACCCAAAACGGAAAACTCAAATGCACAAGCTGCGAAAAAACAGAAACAAGAAAAATATCAACCGAATTCGGTAAGGAGCTGAAATAATGGAGATAGACATACTTGAAGAAAACGACAGAGAAATAAAAATCGCATTAATCAACCAAGACCACACAATAGCAAACCTAATGAAATCAATATTCCTAGAAGACGAAAGAATCGAAATAGCCTCATACAACATAGACCACCCAACACTAAGCGACCCCATACTCCACATAAAAGCAAAAGAAAACACAGACCTACACCAAACAATAAACGAAATACTCGAAAAAACAATAGAAGAATTCAAAGACCTCGAAAAACAATTCGCAGAAACCAAATAAACCCATGAAAATAAAAGAGGAAATAAGAGTCCTCGGGGTCGACGACGGCCCCTACCAAAAAAACAAAAACCAAAACCAAAACCAAAACCAAAACCAAAAGACAATCGTCGTTGGAACAGTATACAGAGGCGGTTCCTGGATAGACGGTGTCACAAGAACGGACATCAAAATCGATGGTTTAGACGCAACCAACAAAATCGGTCAAATGACAGTTAACTCCAAACACCACAACCAAATCAGAGCCATATTCCTAGACGGAATAACATACGGCGGAATGAACACAGTCAACATCGAAAAACTCTACAAACAAACAGACAAACCAGTGATCGCAGTATCAAGACAAAAACCAAACTTCAAACAAATCAAAAAAGCGATACAAAACCTACCAAACCCCAAAAAACGATGGAAGCACGTAAAAAACGCAGGAAAACCAATACAAGTAAACACAACACCAAACCCCAAAGAAAAACCAATCTACATACAACCCAAAGGAATCGACAAAAAATCAGCAATAGAACTAACCAAACACACATCAACAAGAAGCAGAATACCTGAACCAATAAGAGTAGCCCACCTAATAGCAACAGGCATAACAACCGGAGACTCACACGGAGGAGCCTAAAAGAGGTCATAAAATGAAAAAATACAAAAAAACCTTCACAGTAAAAAAAATCGAAACAATAAACGATAGAAAAATAATCGAACTAATAAACAAACAAGGCCTAGGCAACCTCAAAATAACACTACCAACAAACACCGAAATAAACAAAGGAGACACATACACAGTCACAATACAGGAAAAACAATGAAAAAAACAATCAACCAAATACAACCAAACCTCCCACAAAAAGAGGTCAACAAACAAACATTCAAAAACATATGGAAAGGCAACAAAAAAACACTAAAACAACTAAAACCAAACCAAAAATACAAAATAACCCACAAAAACCAATGGATAATACTAAAAACAAACCAAAAAAACAAAATACAGATATACGCAGCCAAATACAAACCATACTAAAAAAAACAAACCCCCCACAACCCACAACCCCAAACCCAGTAAACCTAAACAAACTCAATTCAAAATATACGGAAACGTGATGGAGAAAATATCATTCTTTTTTGTTTATTTTTTATTTCGTTTCTCGGTTTTTTCTTTTGATAGCGTTTTTGGTGTGTTTTTATAAAAAAGCTATTTTTGATGTAAACATTATACTAGTATGATGTTTTGTCCTTCATGCGGAAAAGAAACTTCCAGTGAGAACAGGCTTTGTAGGGAGTGTTTCTTGAAAAACGTAGATATAGTTAAAATACCTGAGTATGTAGATGTAGATGTTTGTGTTAAATGTGGAGCTCATAGGGAGGGTGATACATGGATAGATCACGAGGAGAACTCGAGGTTGGTTTCAGCGGAAATGGCTATCATGTCAGAGCTTGAGGTTCATAGGTTGGTTGAAGACCTTGATATAGCTATAGCACTAGATATAGATTCGGATCCTGTCCAAGGAGAAGTGTATATAACCGGGATTGTGGAGAACGAGCCGATAGAAATTGCAGAAGAAACTACTGTTAGATTGAGGGATACGTCGTGTGAAAGATGTAATAAGGTGTCTGCAGGATATTTTGAATCTGTGGTTCAGGTTAGAAGGCCTGGAATCGATTTGACAGACCAAGAGATAAGGTCTATGCATAACTCTTCTTTGAAACTATCGGAGGAAGCTAGACAGAATGAGAGAATGGCTTACATTGCAGATATAGCAAAAACCGATGGTGGGTTCGACATCTACACAGGAACAAAGGAATTAGGGATGAAGATAGCTAAGTTGATTAAGAAACAGTATGGTGGTACATACACACAATCTGCTACATTAATCGGGGAACAGGATGGACAGAGGGTGTATAGGAAATCATATTCATTGAAACTACCTCCATTCCGAAAAGGAGACATAATAAATTTGGAAGGAAAACCCATCGGGATAACCGGGACAGGTCGAACAATAACCGGAATCGACCTTGAAACAGCCAGTCAATACAGAAACGACTGGAGATATATGAAGGATGAAGATATAGATAGAATTGGAAACCTAAAAGATGTGGAGCCAGGGGTCATATCGATGGTTTCAGAAAACGAAGTACAGGTTGTAGAGCCAATTGAATATAAAAATGTAACTTTAAAACGACCTTCGTTCATTAAAAAAATCGATGAAGGAACCGAAAAAGGAGTATTTAAACACAACGGAACCATCTATCTGATTCCAGAGATATTTACCAAAACCAAAATAAAAGAATGAAAGAACTAAACAGGCTTATAAAAGAAGGCGAGAACGGGGATGTCGAATTCAAAGAATACCTAAAAGAAGACATCCACTTAAAAACCAGCCGAAAGATGGGGTTAGCAAGCCAACTGAAATATCGGTTGTTAGAGGGCAACGGCTCCGCAAGATACGTAATCGGAGTTAGAGACGACGGTTCGATACGAGGATTGGACAAAAAAGAATTCAAAGAAACTGTCAACGTCATAACAGAGATAGCAAATGACATTGGAGCACAGATAGTCGATGTAACCGAACAGAACATAGATGCAAAGACAGTAGGACTCATCAAAATAAACTCCAAATCAAACCAACTTGAACATCTAATTATAGGTACAGCAGGCCACGTAGACCATGGAAAAAGCACATTGCTAGGGGCAATAGTGACCGGACAGCCCGATAACGGCTCTGGAAAAGCAAGGTCATACTTCGACGTACAACCCCATGAAATCGAGCGTGGATTAAGCGCAGACCTAAGTTATGGAGTATACGGATTCAACCATAAAGGCCAGCCAATAAAACTGAAAAACCCATTAAACAACCAAGAGAAAAGTAGAGTAATATCAAACGGAGTTAAAGTAATCTCTTTCGTAGACACAGTAGGCCACGAACCCTGGCTCCGAACAACAATAAGAGGCATCGTAGGCCAGAAACTTGATTACGGCCTACTCGTCATAGCAGCAGACGACGGAGTAACCCACGTAACAAAAGAACACCTAGGAATACTACTAGCAATGGACCTCCCTACAATGGTTGCTGTAACCAAAACAGACCTCGTGGACAAAAAAAGAACAAACGAGGTAATCGATCAAACCACAAGACTACTAAAAAAAGTAGGGAAAGTCCCATACAAAATAAAAAAGAAACAAGACATCGAAACGATACTAAAAAAACAAAACGACTTATTGATCCCAATAATAAAAACCTCCGCAGTAACAATGGAAGGAATACCACTACTCGACCGTTTGTTCTATTGCTTAACACCACGTAAAAAACAAAACGACCAGCCATTCCGCATGTACATAGACAAGGTATACAAAGTAACCGGTATCGGACGGGTCGTTAGCGGGACAGTGATGACAGGTAAAATAAAAACAGGAGAAAAAGCATTACTCGGTCCAATCGACAACGAATACAAGGAAGTTAAGATACAGACCATAGAAATGCACCACCACCGAGTTGAAGAAGCTTCAGCAGGAGATATAGTCGGAATATCAGTCAAAGGAGCAGAAAACACCCAAATAAAACGCGGAATGGCAATATGCTCACCAAAAGCAAAACCAAAAACAGTACGCGAATTCGTAGCTGAAATAATGGTGCTAAACCACCCCACAAAAATAGAGAAAGGATACGAACCAGTAATCCACATAGAAACAATATCAGAAGCAACCACATTCAAAGAAATAAAAGGAAACTACATAACTGCAGGAGAAAAAACCCTAGCAAAACTCAGATTCAAATTCAACTCCCACTGCGTACATGAAGGCCAGAAATTCATTTTCCGAGAAGGTAAAAGCAAAGGAATCGGAACAATCAAAGAAATAAACATATAAAAACAAAATAACCCTGAATACAAACAAAATAACCCTCCTATTTTTTCTACACCACCTAAAAGTTAAAGATTTAAAGGAATATTCACTACTGGGATGGCCCGGAAAATACCTATCCAGTGGCTCAAGCTATGCAACTACTGTGAAATGCGTTTCTATTTAAACCTAACCAACAATTTCTGGGCAGGATACAACGAAGAAACACCACCCACAAACAACCCAAACCAAAACAACAAACAAACAAAAAAACAAAAACAAGAGAAACCAAGCATCGAAATAACAATCGAAGACGCCTTACAGAGAACAAGAGGAACCGACGAAATCCTAATCGGCCGCGACGTACACCTAGTAGGAGAACAACTAGCCGGCCGCATAGACCAAATACACATAGAAGACTGCCGAATAATCATAACCAAAAACAACAAATGCAGCGTACCATACCCCCCAGACAGAATAAAAGTATTCGCCTACTGCGTAATGTTCGAAAAAAAATTCAACCCAAACCGAACACTCTACGCAAAACTCAGAAACCAAAAAAACAACAAAGTGATCTACATCGAAAGATACAGCGACATATGGCGAGACAAAGTAAAAAACCAAATACAAACAATATAGGAAATATCAAAAAAAGAAAAAAAACCAAAAACAACACAACACAAAGACAGATGCCATAGATGCGAATTCAACGGCCAATGCAAAGCAACATCAAAAAAGAAAAAAAGCATATTCTAAGGGAACAGCGAGAGTTCCACCGGCCACCCGACCCGTGTTTGTTCACATACAACAAAACACCAAGAAACAAAACAAGAAAATAGAGTTTTTTTATTTTCAACCTACCTCTGTTTCTTGTCGAAAACACCTTAAAACCCAGTAATCCTTAATGATTTTTCAATATATATCATGGTTTTAAACACCTCTTTTTTTGAATAAAAACACCTGAACACCTAAAAAACGATTTAATTTGTAATGATTATTCATTTCTAAAAATCTTTATATGTAGAGCTGTTAAATCATATATTGAAAGGTGAAAAAAATGAAAACAAAAACAAACATCAAAAGAGAAATCACCAAAAAAGACCTAGACCTATGTTCACTAGAAATACACGACGCCCTAGAATCCCGAATAGAAAGAATGAAAAAAGAAACTTCAGACATAACCACAAACCACTGCCCACTCACAATACACAACGGCCTCGAATCCCGAATAGAAAGAATAAACAAATACTAATCAACCTTAAGCTTGTATAAAAGGGATATGGCCAGAGGGCCCTAATAAAAGCCCGCCTCCGGTTCTGGCCATATCCCACCCTAAACTCATTTTTATAAACTTTTTATCAATTTTTACAACCAACCCTACGAGACCACCATATCTCTCTAAATCAATATACATAGAAACTCAAAATATAAAATGGAGATTGGTGAATTGAAAAAACAAATAGAAATCAGGCCATTCAACCCAAAAGACCTAATCCAAATAACAAAAATCGAAACAAAAGTATTCGACCAAGAATCATTCCACCCATACATATTTCTCGAATACAACAAACCAAAAAACACATTCTACGTAGCTGAAATAAAAAACCAGGTAGTAGGTTACGTAATAATAACAACCCGTTTTCCCAAAAAAGCAAAAATAATATCGATAGCGATCCATCCAAACCACCAATCAAAAGGAATAGGCAGCAAACTAATAAAAAAAGCAATAAACCAAACAAAAAAACAAGGAACCAAAAAAATCACATTAGAAGTTAAAAAAACCAACAACAAAGCAATAAAATTCTACAAAAAACACGGATTCCAAAAAACCAAAACAAAAAAACAGTACTACAGCGATGGGGAAGACGCATTATACATGACCAAAAAAACACAGCCACACAAAACCAACCTAAAAAACTAAAAAAACAAAAAACCAATATCCTAACCACTATGAACAAAAAACTAGATAAACTACTCGACCTATTCGTAGACGAAGGCGAAATGGGAATAGAAATAAAAGACCTCGTACTAAGATACGACAACAAAAAAATCCACGTAGAAGGCAACATGCAGTTTAAAATCGAAGAGTGATCATGTTGGACGTGAAAGGAAACTTCGCACTAAACATAGGAGGGGAAAAAACAGCCACCCTCCACATCCAAGAAAAACAAATAACAATAAACATAAAGAAAATAACAAAAATCACAAAAATACTAAAAAAAATCTACCAACAAACAAAACAACAAAAACCAAAAACAAAAAACCAAGAAACAACAGAACTACCAATAAAACTCATAACACACCTAAACCAAAAAGGATACAAAATAAAAATAAAAATAAAAGGCCTAACAATAATCCGAGACCTAAACCCAGAAAACCTAAAAATAATAAACAAATTCATATAAAAAACCAGATCGAAAAAAATGAAAGGAAAAAAATGGTACAAAAACCAAGAAATCGCTGAAAAATACGAACCAAAAAGATTCAGTGGCGCAGGAGGAACATACATAAACCAAACCGAAAAATCCTGCGTAAAAAAAACACTAGGACAAATAAAAAACAAAAAAATCCTAGAAATAGCAACAGGAACAGGCCGATTCTCACTAATGCTCGCCGAAAACGGAGCCGACGTAACAGCATGCGACATATCCACACCAATGCTAGAAATAGCCCAAGACAAAGCAGAAAGAAAAGGCCTAACCAACAAAATAAACTTCTTCAAAGGCGACGCAGAAAAACTACCATTCAAAGACAACACATTCGACAAAGTAATGGCAATACGATTCATGCACCTAGTAGACGACCCCGAAAAATTCCTCAAAGAAATGGCCAGAGTAACAAAAGACACAGTAATATTCGACACATTCAACCTCCAAAGCTTCAGAATACTCTACAACAAAATACTACCAATGGACAGCCGCCTATACTCAGAAAACGAAGTAAAACAACTAGCCAAAAAAACAAACCTACAGATAACCAAAAAAATAGACAGCTTCGTAATACCATTCGCAGTATACAGATACACACCCGACCTACTAGCAAACACACTAAAAGAAATAGACTACACAATGCTCAACAAACAAACAGGAAAAAAACTCAGCTCAGTAACATACTGGAAACTAAAGAAAAAAACAAAAGGAGGCAAAAACAAATCCCACAAAAAATCCACGGACACAAACAAATAACAAACTACATAACAAAAAACTACAAAAACGCAGAAAAAATAATCGAAATAGGACCCGGAAAACACCTAGAATTCACCCACACCCTAAACAAAAACCTAAAAGCAGAAATAATACCAATAGACATAAAAAAACATCCAAAAACAACCCAAGACAACGTATTCAACCCAAACATACAGATATACAAAAACACAGACCTAATATACTCAATAAGACCCCCACTAGAAATACAAAAACCAATAGCAGAAATAACAAACAAAGTACAAGCAGACCTAATAATAAAACCATTCGAAAAAGAAATACAAAACCTCTCCAAACACCTACAAGAATTCAAACTAAAAAACCTAGGACCAATCCCAATATACATCGGAAAACCAAAACCAAAAAACAAAAAACCACCATTCAACCAAAACTAATTTATACCTCCAAAACAATTCAACTCCGGGCCAACGCCCACCAAAACAATAAAACTGCCCGAGTAGTGTAGTGGCCCATCATGTGGCCCTGTCGAGGCTACGACCCGGGTTCAAATCCCGGCTCGGGCGTTAACCCTCAGTGTTTAAAACCCCACACTAATTTTATAAGAAATAAAAAAGTGCTAGTTTAACCTGCAGGATAACCAAAAAACCATTTTTTCCACATCCACTTTCGCACTAACTCGGCTTCTAAAACCCAGAATAGCATTTATAACCAACTTTAAATCATCAAAATAAAATTCTAAGACCTCTAAATCAATCCTGCTTCGATACTTATTAAAAATTATTTTAAAAATATCCTCAAAAAACCAAAATAAATCCAAACAAACAAAAAACGTTTTCTTGATTTTATATAATTATAAATTTATCAATGAAATTTAGTTTAAAAAAATAATATAATTTTTTAATTGAATAAATTATATAAATTATGATTTACCAATTAGTAATTACCATGAGTTTGAAAAAGGAAGAAGATGCCTGTATTAAATCTATGGATTTGACTGAAGATTGGGATGCATGGCTTGATAGGCTCCGAAGTGGTGTTAAAACTGCTGAGAAACTAGGTATGTCTGAAGAAAGAATCCAAAAGGTAGGGAAAAGACTTGCGGACCATTTATCTAAAAGTGTATGTGCCTCCACACCAGAGGAACAACTTATGAAAGATCTTTGGAATGTAGCAAGCGAAGAAGAAAGAGAAGCAATGACCTCTGTGTTCTTCAAACTACTAGATAAAAGGGAAAACTAAATCAGTTTCCCTATTTTTTTATCAAAATTAAAAACCAAATGTAAAATAAAACCTGCTTTTTAATAAGAAAGTTGTATATAAATAGGTTTTATCTTTATATCCCGGTGGATAGTTCTTTTTTAACTTAAGCTCTTTTTGATGTTTTTTTGGGTTTGTTGGGATGGCTTTTGATGGCTTTTAGCTCTCTTTGTTTTTTGTTTTTAGTGTTGTTGTGCATAGGTGTTATGTATTAGTCATGGGTTGTTTAGGTAGATGAGGTACCCCTCCTTATGTGTGGGAGGGGTGGATTTTGGCGTTTTAAAGGAAATGGACCTGGTTGGGTAAAGGCGAGATAACCCTTGCCAGATCCAGTGTTTGTGTTTTTTTGGTTTTTTTATAGACCGTAGTTTTTGGGGTTGAATTTTGGTAGGTCGCCGTATTCGTTGAGGCATTCTTCTACGAATTTGTCTTCGTCTTCTGGTAGTGCTCTTAGGTCGGTGACTACTTTCTCTAACGTATCTTTTTCGTGTGCGCTGAGTTGGAGTTTTCCTTGTTCTTGTGCGTCTTCGATTAGTTCGGCTGCTTTGATTGCTGCTGCTTTGGATCTTCTGTAGTAGCTGTCTCCTTCTTCAACCATAGCTTCTCCTATTTTGTAGGCGTTGTCATATGCAATGATGTAGCTTTCTGGTGATCTGTATCTGTCTGAGGCCATGTAGATGTCTCTTAGTGTTTTGTCTTCTCCTAGTTCTTTGGCTGTGTTCATGAGGGATACTTCGTATCCTACTGCTTCTGCCCATGTTCCGCTGCTCCATCCACTGAATTCTTCATGGAATTCGGCTGACTCGTTGGACCATCCGTCACATACTTGAGCCGCTAGGTTACCCATCAAATCAGCATGCGCAACACTGCAATCCTTTCCCTCCATTACGGTTGGTTTGCCTGCTATTGCTTTTACGATTGGTCCTTCGTATCCGCAGTCTTTGTCTGGGCCGGTTGCTCCTTGTTCCCAGGCGACTATTGTTCGTCCTGCGCAGATTGCTCTTGTGATTGCGCTGAATGTTCTTGCTATGTCTTGGTCTAGGTATCCTCCGGCTATGAACATTGCTGTGTTTGCTGCTGGGCAGTTTGTGTCTCCTCCGGGTATTACGTTGTTTTTTTGTGCGATGTCGACTATTTGGCTCCAGAGCCATTCCATGTCGATTGATCCTAGGTATCCGATTCCGAATAGGAATGCTTTTATGTCTCCTCTTTGTATTCCGTAGTCGGCTAGTTCCATTCCGCCTGAGGATTCTATTTTTAGTACGTCTGCTCCGTTTTCGGCTGCTATTTCGAAGCTGCCTATTACTTTTTCTGGGTAGTATGATTCTCTGTCTTGTCCGTGTCTTAGTCCTTTTTCGGAGACTCTTAGGTCTGGTATTGTGTGTGTTGTTGCTGTTGCTATTCCGTATTCGTCCGCAAACTCCTCGGCGATTGCTGCTTGTTGTGCGATTGCTGGTTCTTGTGCGTATTCTACTGGGTTTTCTCCCATTTGGTGTACCCATTCGTTTTCTATTTCTTGTGTTGGGAAGCCTAGTGTTACTGCTCTTTGTAGTATTGTTTTGGTTATTTTTCGGAATTCTGTTTTGAGTTTTTCGGGTCGTGCTTCTGCTCCTGGTCTTGGTGCGATCTTGGTTACTCCGAATACTTGGCCGCCTCCTGCGGTTATTTGTGGGCCGTGTCCGTATGTTACAGGTTCTTTTGCTTCTCCGAACACCATTTCTTCTGCATCGTCATACGCCATTTCAGTATATTTAGCCATTTTTAACACCTCCATTTATGCTGCAGAAGGCACGATTTCGTCGTACTCTTCTCTTATTTCTTCCCAAGTCTTTCCTTCTTTAACTGCTTCGCAGATGCTTGGTCCGTCTGCTGCTTCGTCTGCGTATATTCCCATTGGGAATCTGTGTACGAATGATTGGTTTACGGCTCCACCGGCTCCGATGAAGGGTACGTCTATTCCTTCTTCTTGTAGTCTTTTGGCTACTCGTGGGAAGGCTGTTTGTGTTGTTGTCATTAGGGCTGTTCCTGTTACTACGTCTGGGTTTTCTTTTTTGACTGCGTCTACTACGTCTTCGACTGGTACGTCTCGCCCCATGTCGATTATTTGGTAGCCTTGTGCTTTGAGCATTGCTGCTGCGATGTCTTTTCCTATGTCGTGTGGGTCTCCTTCTGCTGCGTGCATTACTACTTTTCCTTTTGCTTCTCTTGTTCTTCCTTTGCTAGCCATTGCGTCTTCGCAGAGTTCTATACCTTTACCCATCGCGTCTCCTGCGAGTATGAGTTGTGGTAGGTAGTATATTCCTCTTGCATAGAGTTCTCCGTTGATGTCCATTCCTGGGATTAGTCCTTTGTTTATGACGTCTTCTGGTTCGTGTTTGTTGAGTGCTTTTTCTACTTCGTCGGTTACGTCTTCTAGGAAAACTAGTTTTTGTGTTATTGTTCTCCATGGTTCTTCTTCGGGTGCCATTTCGTTAAATACGTCTTCGGGTGTAGCTTCTTGTTCCACCTTGATGTCGTATCGTATGAATATGTTTTCAAGGTTTGCTGCACTTACTTTTACCATTTTTTTCTCTCCACTTTTTAACTGATTTGACAAGATATATAAAGTTTTTGTTTATTAAGTGTTCTAAGGCTTTTATTTTGGTTTTAGTTAATTAATAACACTTTAATTGTTAAAAAAAAGTCTATAAACAATATATTTTAGTCATAAGCTGGGTAGAATTGACTATAAACTGAAAAGAACTGAACATTTTGTGAAAAAAATATTCATAAACTGGGAGAAAATATCAAAAATAAAACTGATAAACTACAGTAGATAGGTTTTGGTTCTATGGGTTTTGTTTAACACAAATAAAATACGGGAATAAAATATATCTAGTGTAGCTGTATACTGGTTTATGTTGGGGGGTATCAAAAATATGGGTATAGGTTCGGGTGGTTTCAGTTCTATACTGAATTTATTTATAACTTCAAAGTTGACTAAAATATTAGGTTTATTGGCTGGGGTTTGAGGATTTATAATGGGTCTGGACACACTGCAGAAACAAATATTGAATGAATTGTATGAGGGCCGGAGTTCTTACTCTGAAATTGGGGATAAACTTGACATAAGTCAGACAACGGTTTATAGGAAGATAAAGGAGATGGAGGAGGAAGGGTATATCCAAAAGAACCGAGCTATTCTCCCTAACTACAATAAACTGAATATCTCTGTTGTCGCTTTAGGAATATCTTTAAAGGATATTGAATCGGAGGATAAAATTATTGAGATTCTTAAAAAGGAGGAGTACTCCAACATACTCTTTAGAGGTTATTTGGAGCACAGCATAATTTCTATACTGTTTTGTGAGGAAGGTAAAGCCGGTAAGGCGGTTAAAAAACTTAAGAACGAGTTTAGGCAGAACAATATAAATCCTGAATCGGTTGACATAACGATCAGTACATCGATAGAGAAGATAGATATGTTGCCTAACCTATCTAAAACACTCTAAATCTATATTTATTGGATTTATATTTCATTTAGGAAATTTTATTATGTATTTGTTGCCGTAAAGTCCTTTTGAAGGTTCTTCGATGATTTTTATATCGTTTAGCTCGCTAATTTTTCTGATTAAATAAAGTCTGATATCTTTTTTCCCCTCCAGGTTTAAATTCCAGTAGTCGTCATTGGTGAGGTCGTATTCTAACCCATCATCTTCGTACATAATTTTAACTCCTTCGCTGTCTTTTATGTCTTTTATCAATATGTTGCGTGATTTTGAGGTGTTTACCGATATTCTTAGTAGGTTGGAGAAAAGTTCTGTTGTCAGTTTGTTCGTTTTTATCATGTGGTCATTGCATTCGACGTGAACTTTAACGCGTCTAGAGGTTATCTCTTCCTGATTTTTATTTAAAGATTCTTTGAAAAGACGTATTAAACTAAATTCAGTGTTTTGGTAGTTTGTTTCACTGAATACTGGTGCAATGTCATCGATTAATGTCTTTATCTCTTTTATGTTATCTTTTGTGCTAACTATAAACTCGGATTCGAGTTCAGATATATTCTGGTCGCTGAGTATGTTTAGGTATTTATGTGATAGGTCGATTTTGTCTTTAAAGACGTTGAGTAATAGTGAGTTGAAGAACTCAACCTTCTGTTCTGTTTCAATTCTATTCGATATGTCACGCATTATATTTAGAGATACCAAACGGTCTCTATATTTGATTAGGTTGGAGCTTATTTCAAATGGGATTTTATTCCCTTCTTTTGTTATTATCACAGTTTTAAATACAATTGATTTTTTCTTCTGAAGCTCTTTCATCCTGTTGTCCATGGACTTGGCATACTCAGGCATCTCTAGATCCAGGGTACGCATCATGAGTAGTTCATCTTGGGTGTACTCAAGTTTTTCAACAGCCGTCTCGTTCACTTGTATAATTCTGTATGGCTCTTTGATTTCATTTATCAGCACGATGTCATTGAGGTTGTTTATCAATTTATGGTATTCTTTTTCACGTTTTTTCTGTTTAGTTATGTCTTTACCTTCGATAAACAGTAAGGGTAGGCCTTCATTACTGCCTTGAATCGGTTTAAGGGTGAAGTAGTAATCACGTGTTTTATTTCCAACTCTACTCACCTCGAACTCACATGCACCGGTGTCGACGGCCTGCTTGATACATTTTTGTATCTCTTCTTGAACTTCTTTGGAATGGAACCACCATGGTGTGTTCCAGAATAAACGTCCTTCCACCTCTCTTTTATCTGCGTTGATTAATTCCATAGCGGATTTGTTGATTGAAATTAAAACTCCATCTGAATCTAAAACACCTACAAAGGATTTTAGTTCGTCAAATATCTCTACGAAACGTTTGTTGCTTTTTCTGAAATCTCTAGCAAGTTCTTCGCTTTTTTTCTTTGAAAAAAACTCTTGAACTTCATATTCGATTGCTTTATAGAGATATTCGATGTTGTTTTTGACGATAGACCTCTTTATGAAACGATCCACATTTAGGTCTAGGGCTCGGACAAAATCTTCATCGATGAACTCATCTGTTATAACTAAGAAAGGTGTGTCCTCATCCAATTTCCTGCAAACCTTCTCTACAACGTTAAAATCATCGTAACTGGAGTAATCAAATACGATTGCGTCAAAATCTATGTCTGAACGCTCTATAAAATCATTTAACCCGACAACTGAGACATCAAAACTAAATTGATCATTGATACCAGACCTGAATGAACGGGAATAACCCCTATCCTTACTTATAAAGAGCACTAGAGACTCATGGAACTTCATGGTAACTCAAATCCACAAACATACTTTAATATATACAACAGTTTTCGGAAACATAAATACAAGGCCACAGTAAATTTCAATCACTAATGTTTTTAAGTTTTCTGTCAACTTCTGAGCGTAGAGAACTAAGTTTGGAATCACTAAGTGGGATTACAGCTAGCATCTTGAATGAAAATTCATTCACCGGTACTTCAGGATCTACAGAGCCATCCAAATCAACACCTTCTTCTACGTTAACGAAACTGAACCTAAATTTATCCTGCATCTCGACCCAACCCTTTATGTGGCCGATAACCGGAGCACCACGGTCTATAGCTTCCTCTCCAAGCCAGCTTACAACATCTCCAATCCTATCTTTAATCGTAGATTGGGTCAATGAACTATCCAGTCTATAACTACCGGTTAAGGTGAAGCTATTTAAATTATCTTTTTCAAGATGGCCTTTATGTCCATGGCTTTCATGGTTTTTTTTATCATGGCTGTGGTGGCTGCAGTCAGGGTCGTTGCATTCTTCTCTGTGGTTATGGTTCATTTTTCTATTCCTCCAACACTAGGTTTATTGATTCTTCTGTTCCTTCTCCGTTTCTAGCCGATATCTCTTTAATTTCTGTGTTCATTTTATTTCGATCCAATATTTTTTTAACTTTCTTTTTGGTGTGCTTTATCTGTTCTTCGCTGGCTATGTCTTTTTTGTTTAGCAATATAAGGTCTGCTGCCCGTATTTGGTTTCCTACAACTTCGAATGCATCTATTATTTCGTCATAGCGGGCCAGGTCTACAAGTGTAATAGTCTTTATTTCATCCACATATTTATCTACGGTTCTAAATATCGGGACGAGTGAGGCAACACCTGAAGTTTCTAGTATGATTACGTCGGGGTCGAATGCTTTTCTCAAATCCCTTATACTTAACACAAGGCTTTGTCTCACTTCACAACAAACACAGCCTTGAGCTATCTCGGTTGCATCCATATCGTATTCTTCAAGTGTTTCACCATCAACGGTTACCTCTCCAAAATCATTAACCAAGATTCCAACAGATACATCTTTGTTTGCAAGTTCCTTTCCAAAGTTTAATAAGAATGTGGTTTTTCCAGAACCGAGAAAACCACTAACCACAACAAATTTAGTTCCCATCATTTCCCAAATATTTTAGAAGTATTGGTTTAAAACATTTTTCCCCATAAAAAATCAGTTTTTTTCAACAACACTCGCTATATACCTAAATTTCTCTAAATCTCTCTCTAAATCCAATCTCACTATTTTAGGGTTATCCATACCTACTTCAAGATGTTTTAAAGCTATACCGCTATCTATTAAGTTTAAACGCTGTATATCGCCAACCAATCCAAGTATTTTTTTCTTTAAACCACCCACTTTGATATATAGGTCTATTTGTTTTTCTTTC
Organism: Methanonatronarchaeum thermophilum; assembly: GCF_002153915.1. Lineage (NCBI taxonomy): Archaea > Methanobacteriati > Methanobacteriota > Methanonatronarchaeia > Methanonatronarchaeales > Methanonatronarchaeaceae > Methanonatronarchaeum > Methanonatronarchaeum thermophilum. Next base: position 58,234 of record NZ_MRZU01000004.1, on the reverse strand, counting down.
AACACAAAACGCCAAGGCTGGGAGTTTATCGATGATGGGGCATATTTAACAACATCCAGTACCTCCCGCCATCTAGATAGGTAACTATCTCCATCAATAATCAATTCACTGATATCTTTCCGGCTTGCAGCTCCAGCCTCTCTATAGACACTACCACCTTCAGGAGCTCCATACGCTATCAAAGCATGAATAACTCGATCACCACAACCCAAAAAATCCGAGATATTATCTCTATCTCCAAACTCACCAACCCAACAACTAGCAACACCATGCTTGGTCAACTCTAAAACCAACTTTTCACCAAAATAACCAGACGCAACCGCACCCCAATCACCCTCTTCGGAAACCAACACAAAATAACGTGGCGCAACCACCTTCCCATAGTCACCAACAACCCCATCCATCTCATCATGAAGGTCAGATCCATCAACCACCAGAACAGCTACATCAACCCCTAACAACGAATGCGTGCCAGACAACAACGAATCAACCTTACCAACATCAACTACATCATCCGTATAATTCCGAGTAGACTTCCGCCTGAAAACAGCATCAACTAAATCCATAACCATGAATACACCCTAAATAACTAATTCAACCCAAAAACTCAAATACCTTAAACAAACCCATCAACAGGGGTAAGCAAACCCTAATCGTTTTAATAATAAAATAGATGTATATAAAGTATTAAATAAAAATCCATATTATCTATCTGAAGTATAAAAAAAGCATTAGATTGTGTTGGGGTTTTTACTTATGAATTTTAGTAAGATGGATAGAAATCAAATAGAAGAGGAGTTAGGGGTTTACAGAAAAAGATTAGAGGATGCGATGGAGATTGGAGGCCTTGCTTGGTGGGAGATGGAGCTACCAAGTGGAAAAGTCAATTTTAATTCTAAGAAAACAGAAATGATAGGCTATCCAGAAGACAGATTCAACCATTACTCAGACTTCACAGAATTACTACATCCTGAAGACTATGAAAGGGCTATGAAGGCGATGCAGGACCATATTGAAGGTAAATCTGAACGCTATGAAGTTGAATATCGAATACAAAATAAACACGGTGGGTATAGGTGGTTTAGAGATGTAGGTGGCATCACAGAAGAAAAAGATGGATATAAAAAAGTCACTGGAATCGTAATTGACATTACAGATAGAAAGCAGATACAAGAAAGAGAAGAGCTACTAAACTCACTACTAAGACATGACATTAGAAACAAAATCCAAGTGATACATGGATACCTAAACCTACTATCAGAGATGGAGCTTCCAGATAAAGCCATAGACTACACCAATAAATCAATAAACAGCATCCAAGACAGCATAGATATAATTCAAAAAATATCAAAATTTAAAGAACTCCAAAACGAAGAGATAAAAGAGATAGACGTAGAACCAATATTAAAAGAAGCCATTAAAAAAACACAAGAAAACGCAGAAACCCAAGACATCAAAATAGAATTTAAAAAACAAACAAAAAAGACAAAAGCAAACGCAGGCCCACTACTGATCCAAGTATTCACAAACATAATAGAAAACTCAATACAACACTCAGACGGAACAAAAATAAAAATATCAAGCCAAAAAACCCAAAACAAACTACAGTACATCATCGAAGACAACGGCAAAGGAATACCTAAAAAAGACTGGAACAAAGTCTTCAACAGAACATACACAACAGACGGCGAACGAGGAACAGGCCTAGGCCTATACCTATCAAAAACACTACTATCAAACTACGGAGGCGAAATAGAGTTGGACAAATCCAAAATGGGTGGAGCAAAATTCACAGTAACACTACAAAAAGCCAACCAAAAACCCCGTAAAAAATAAAACAAAAAAAACATTTTAAACAACGTTACACAAACATACATAAATTTATATACACCTATATAAAAAAAGAAAGTCTTAAATAACTATAAATCCATATATAGCTTGGTTAATATGAAAAAATCACAAAAGAAAGAAACTGAAAAAGCCAAGAAACAAAACAAAACAAAAAAATCACGCAAAAACAAATAACCCCCATTTTTTTAAATAAAAAAATGAATCAGGGGCAGGCAGTTAATAAAATCTGCAAGCCCCACTTCTTCTCTTTCGCTATTTCTTACCTCGATAACCCATTCTTCATTACTTTAGTTTTGTCTTATGGTTTTTGAAGTGTAGTTTTTGACAATTGTATTGTTTTTTCTTTGTTTTATATGTGGTTTTGTTTTTTCTGTTTGTTGTCACTGTTAATTAGCGATATATATTTATTTGGTTAGTCTAGATTGTTTGTTAGTTGGATGGTTAGAGATAATTGTATTTCTGTGTTGATTGTGGATGATGAGCCTTCTTTCTTAGATTTGGCTACGATTTATTTGGAGCGTGAGAACCCTGATTTTGATGTTTGTGCTTTGTCTTCACCTATAGAGGTTTTAGAGGTTTTTAGGGATTTTGATTGTTTGGTTTGTGATTATCAGATGCCTGAGATGGATGGTCTTGAGGTTCTTGAGAAGGTTCGTGTTGATTTTGATTCGGATATTCCTTTTATAGTTTTTACTGGTAAAGGTCGTGAGGAAGTGGCGATGGAGGCTCTTAATTTAGGGGCGGACCGGTATCTTCAGAAGGGAGGGGATCCTGGGTCTCAGTTTGGTGTTTTAGCTAGATCTATTGAGCAGGTGGTGGAGCATTCGAGGGTTAAAAAGAACTTGCGTAACAGGGAGAAGAGATATAGAGGTCTGTTCAAGTCTGCTCAAACTGGGATTTTGATTGTTGATGGCCGTAGTTATCGGATTCAGGAGTCGAATCCATATGCTATGGATCTATTGGGTTTTGATGGGGATGGTTTGAGGGGAATGGAGTTATGGAGTTTGTTCCATTCTTTTGAAAAACAGAAGTCTAGGTTTGAACGCTCTAGTAGGTTTCTTGAAGGCAAGTTGGAGGATGTTGTTCTCTCTAGCTGTGAGGGAGATCCGGTTTATGTTGATTTTGCTGGAACCAGTTATTTCTTTGAGGGTGATTTGGTTTTACAATGTAGTTTGGTTGATATCCGTGAAAGGAAGATGGCTGAAGAGGCTTTCAGTAGGCTTGCAGGCAATATAATGAGTTATAGGGGGGAGGAGCTTTATAATCAAGTTGTGAATGAGGTTGCGGGTTATTTTAAAGCTGATTTTGTCAGTCTAGGTTTGATTGATAGGGGATGGGTTGATTGTTTAAATGTCTATCTCGATGGTGAGGTTAAAAAAGATTTCAATTTTAGGTTAGAGGGGACTCCATGTGAAAGAGTTGCAATGGAGGGCCCTAGAATCTATCCAAATGGAGTCAAGGAACAGTTCCCTGAAGACCAGGAAATAAAGGATATGGATATGGAGGGATATGCTGGTGTTCCAATCAAGGATAGGGTTGGTAATGTCGTTGGAGTTTTATGTTTAATGTCAAGAGAGCGTTTGGAAATGCCTAGATATTGGAGAGAAGCTCTTAAAATAATTGCAAACAGAGTATACACCGAATTAGACCGAGAAACTATAAAGAATTAATTGGGCGCAGAAAATAATCTATTAGTTGATTATTCGAGTTAATTTAGGTTTTTTGGGTTAAAAGTCTTTTTTAGTTTAGATATCGTATTTATATAAATAGGTTTAGATACTGTGTTGTATGTCAAGTAATAAAATGCTTTATGCGGTAGCGGCTATCTGTCTAGCCCTGGTTTTAGCTTTCACTGCGTATGGAGTTGCAGGTTTCCCAGGGATAGATGAAGGACAAGAAAATGGGATAGAGGTTGTTGATTTAAATCAAACTGTGTCAGGCGAGGTTGTTGGTGATGATGCGGTTCTTGTTGACCGTGATGATGGCGATCTGATTATATCTGGACAAATAGTTGGTAACACTGCTGGACAGACGGTTTACGTTGAATCGATTGAAACTGGTGACGATAAGGTCGTGATCTATATGGATACAGAACTTGAGGACGGTACTGCTGCGATGGTTATAACTCAATACGACTATGAACTAGAGCTTTCAGATGTACCTATAGACCATGACGTGTTTGTATATCACGGTGATGAAGTTTTTGAACTGACCGGTGACAGTGAAATAAAGGAGCTGTAAAACTTAAGGTAGAGTAATGTCATCGATTTTCCCACTTAAAAAAAAGCCTCAACTCGATCTTGAAGACCCCAGTGTGTTAGAGCTGGGGTCTGAGGAGGCTGAAGTAGTTTTGGACGCTCTTTCTTCCAAAACAACAAGAGAGATTTTTTTACGTATATATGATGACCCTTGTGCAGTTTCAGATATAGCCAGTGAGACAGGGAACTCGATACAGAATGTAAAATACCATGTGGATAAACTTAAAAAAGCAGGTTTGATCAAGGTTACTGGAACGTGGTACAGTGAAACAGGTAATGAAATGAATGTCTATAGCCCTAAAGATGAAGCTATAGTTCTTGTTGCCAGTAATATGGAGGTTGAAGAAACACTTCACCGAGCAGTCAAATCATTAGGTAGTGTAGCAGTTGTAACAGCGATAGGGATAGTTGTTTTAGGAGGTCTAATCGATTTTGATAATAGCAATCAGGTCGGTATCGCGGAAATAACCGCTGAAAACCTTGTTAACTTTGGCGCGATATCGTTAACACCAACCACTTTGGTAACCATTGTGTTTGTGTTAGGCGTGCTAGCTGGAGTACTCGGAATCTACATCTCTCGAAAAATATAAAAGCTCCGCACAAAACTGTTTCAGTTTATTTCACTTTTCCATTTTATTTGGAATGACTCGTTTAATTTTGTTTTAATAAATTAGTTTTAAGTTCTGATATGTAGAATTATTCTTTGGAGTGTTTGGCTTTGGATATTGGTATAAAGGAAAAGCTTAAATCTTGTTTGGAAGAGAAGATGGAGGAAGAGGGTCTCTATTTCTTAGAAGATTCAGAGTTGTTTATCGATAGTTTGTATATCATGTTCTGTAGGGATTGTGAGATTGAGGGATGTAATGTATGTAGGTCTGTTCGTGAAGAGATGGAGCTATATATAATCGATAAGTCTGGTTCAGAGGGATGATTTTATTTGTTGTAGACTGATTTATTTATGTCCTTTGTTTTGGGGGGAGTATCTATTAAAGAAAGATGGGCTAGTGGAAGTTTAGAGTTTGTTGAACACCCTGACCCTATGGCGTATTTGGATCAGGATTTCTCTGTAAGTATGCCTAACAATGCTTTTTTAGATTTGGTTGGAGTTGAATCTATAGAGGATTTAGGGGACTCGGATTTTGATTTGTTTTTTGATAAAAAGGAGGTTCATCGTAAGCTGGTTAAGTCGGGGGGATATCCAGTTGAACATGTGACCACTATCCGTACGTTGGGTGGTGGGGAGCGAGATGTATCCATTCTATTTAAACCAATCTCCTTGTGTGATAAGGAGTATATAGCTCGTTTTCGAGATATAACTGAACAGAGAAATGTTGAGAGACGTGAAGAACTATTGAGATCGATTTTAACCCATGATATTAGGAACCATAACCAGGTTGTTTTAGGCCATCTAGAGTTGATGAAGGAGAAGAGAGAGTGTGGCACTATCAACCGTATAGACAAAGTGATCGGTTCTGTCGAGAACTCCCTTAAAACTATAGATAAAATCCAGAAGCTGGCTGCAAGGCTGGAGCGTAGTAAAATCCAGAGAAAATCCTATAGTGTGGTTGAAAACTACTTAATCGATGCTGTAGACGAACACAAAAAACAACTCGACCATAATGACATAAGGCTTAAGTTTAAATCCGATAACGGCCGAGACATAGATATGGATAGAGCATGTATTAAAGTCGATCACTTCATTGTAGACGTCATATCCAACTTAATCGAAAACTCAATCGATCACGCCGACTGCAGCATAATACGATTAGAGACATCAATTAAACAGTCTTATTTGGAGATCACTGTAGAAGACGATGGCAAGGGAATCAAATGTGAGAACCCCGAGATTGTTTTCGATGTCGAGTACACCGAGAGAACTACATCCGGTGGGATAGGTCTTCATCTGGTTAAAAAAATAATTGAAAGCTATGAAGGCTCGATAGAGCTCAACACCTCCGAACTTGGTGGCGCAAAATTTACAATACAACTGAACAGATGTAAACGGCTGGACAAACTAACTTAAAATAAAAAGATGTTTGGCTCCAAAACCTATCCTTAACTAATTTTGAATAGACTATCTTTTTTGTAGGTCTAGGAACATTTGTATGTTAGTTTGGTTTGATATAGGTCTATCCGATTAAATTGTTCATATTTAGGTAAGTGGTTAGACCTATAAACGAGACCTAAGAAATTAAGTTTGATATATTTGGTGATGAATTTGAAATTAAATATCGGTTTGATTAGGGGTGTGTGCCAACTTCCAGGGTATGTTGCGATTGAAAAAGGCTTTTTTGAAGATTATGGATTAGATGTTTCTTATCGGGTCGACCCAACAGCGTGGCTGTTACCAGGCCAACTTTCTAGTGGTGAAATAGATTTCACCATAATGCCTTGGACTCGTACAGTTAAATCTAGAAGTGTTGGTCAAGACCTAACCGTTGTCGCAGGCTCCGGATATGAGGAGACTGCGGTAGTGGTCAAAGCCGACTCAGACATAGAGAAACTAGAAGACCTTAAGGGTAAAAAAATATCGCTTCCTGCTGAAGGAGGAATGAAAGACCTAACCACTCTGAAATTCTTCGACGAATTAGGCATAAACTCTACAAACACAGATATATACAGAATGCCCAGCGGTGATGCAGCAGTTATATCGTTCTTAAGTGGAGAAGTTGACGCCAGCACAAACGTAGAGCCATACTGCACCTTAGCATCTGAATTAGGAATCGGCAGAGTGATCGCTCGAGGAAAAGACGTGTTACCAAAATCACCCGGCTGCAGCATAACAACAACAGAAAAACAGATAAAAGAAGACAGAGGTCTAGTAAGAGACGTCCTGAAAGCCTTGATACGCGGTGAAACATTTGTACAAGAAAACCCAGATGAAGCAAGCAAAATGAGCCGTAAATACATCGGAATTGCCCCTGAAGTAACACGAGAGGCATTAAAATATAACCAACCCCGACTCGACATACGTGACAGCGTAGACAGCATGAAACAGATAACCAGCATGATGAAAAACCTAGGATACATCGATCAAATACCAGAAAAATACTTCGACTTCAGTATATACGAAGAAGCAGTAAAAGAACTAAAATAAAACCAAACCAACCCAAGTCAAACTAACTATAACCGGGTTGTTTTGTAGTTCTGGTGGTGTCTATACGGTTAATAGCACCACACTCTCTTAAAAGATAGAGTATAGTTATGGGGTTTGGATGGGGTAGGCTGTTTAGTAAGTATGGTGGGATGAAGTTTGTTTGGATTTAGGTTTAGGTGTTTAGTGTATGGAGGCTTGAGTGTTTATGTCGGGATTTGATGAAGAGGATTATTCGTTGTTAGATGTGGGTTTTGGTGTTGCTGGACCTTCTGGTGAGGGTTGGAAGGCTAAGGCTTTGGCTTTGTTGTGTGTTCACCGAGTTTTTTGGCTACCTTGGGGGATACTTGGGATAAGTGCTGGTTTGTTTTTGTTTATGGCGTTGACTGGTGACTTACTTCCTTTGTGGAAGGTATTGCTTGGTCTTTTAGCTGCAGGGCTTTTCACTAGAGTCATATCTATGGCTGATATGGTTTATGATTGGTGGATAGGTGAAGACGAGGCGCTTGGACCCCCTAACTCTACATTACCTTTAGTTACCGGTTTACTTTCCCCATGGACAGTGATTGGCCTTATCTTTGTTGAGTCTGTACTTTGTTTGGCTATCGCCTACTTTGTGTTTAATGTTGAGACTTTTGTTGTCGCCTTACTTATGTTGGTGTGGGGCCTTACCTACTCTGCGAGCCCACCGCTTAAAAACTTAACAGAGTTTCAAAGGAGAAATTATAGGTCCTTAAGTGGTTTAATGGCTTTAGGCGGTGTTGCGATGACCGCTCCTGACATGGTTTTGTCTTGGGAGGCTTTGTTGGTTGCTTTATTGGTTATAGTTGGCTGTTTATCGTATCACGATAAAGATTCATTGAGATTTAGGCCATTGACACCTAAAAAAACAATTCTTTATACCGGAGCTATGTCGGTGTTGGAGATTGGCCTGCTGTCCATTGTGTGGATAGTGTTCGACCTCCCATGGCTTTTCTTTATTTTATACCTGGTTTTGAATGTGCCGAAGGTCATTGAACTGATAGAGACATATAGAAATCCATTAAGCCATAAAGCCCACATAAAACTGACTCATGTCGGGGTTCTAACCTACACAGCCATGTTGTTGTTGGTGAACGCTGCAGCGATATACCTGATAATTTAAGGTGAACCTAACACGGATATTTAGACCTACCTAGTTTTTTTAGGTGGGTTCGCTGTGGTGTTTTTTGGGTTTCTATCCGATAATTCTTTGAGTATTTGAGATTAATTCTTTTGAAATAGGATTTGTATTTAGGTGGTTTTATGAAAGAATTTGAAGTGTATAGTGGACCTGGTTTTGATATTTCTTTTGAGGTTGATGGTAGGGAAGCGAGGATGGTGCGTTCTGGCCCTTTGTCTAGGGTTGTTGATTATGTTGCTAGTGGTTTTAATGAACATGCTTCACTTGATAAGGTTGCTAGAGTGGATGATAGTTCTGTGCATATCTCTTGCATGGTTCCTGAGATTCCGAGTGGTCCGTTTAGGAGGCTTGTTCGAAATCAGATTAAGAGGATTGTGTTTAAGAGGAGGCCGCTTGAAAGTTTGATGGTGTTGTCGACCAGGAGTTGTCAATGTAGTTGTGAGCATTGTATTGTTCATGGGTTGGAGGATGGTGAGGAGTTGTCTACGGATGAGTGGAAGCAGGTTATTGATGAGGCTCTTGATCTCGGTGTGTACCATGTGAGTTTTGAGGGTGGTGAACCGACTTTAAGAGATGATATCGATGAGTTGGTTGAGCATGTTGATCCTGAAGAGGCTACTACGCATTTGATTACCAATGGATTGAATTTGGATGAGGAGATGGTTGACCGGCTTGATAATGCTGGTTTACAGTATTTGCATATTAGTTTGGATAGTCCGTATCAAGATGAGCATGATGAGTTCCGTGGTGTGGAAGGAACTTTCCAGAAAGCTTTGGATGGCTTAAAGTTGGGTATGGAGAGAGGGATGTTGGGGGTTGTGGAGTACACGGCGAACCCAGATAACTCCGATCAGGAGAGGCTTGAGGACCTATATTCTCTATGCGATGAGTATGGTGTTGATGAGATACTTATAGACGAGGTTGTGCCTGGAGGTAAATGGGAGAATAAGGAAGAGAACCTGCTTTCTAAAGAGGATTATAGGCGGATTGAAGTTTTCCAGGAGAACAAGAACCAGATACCTGATGGACCCAGGGTCTCTAGGTCATACCAATACAGAGATCCAGATATCATGGGTTGTTTCGGAGGCCGTAGATGGGTTTGGGTAACTCCTACGGGCGAGGTACTACCTTGTTTCCATACTGCTTTGACTTTCGGTAACTGGAGGGAAAAAGGATTGAAAAAGGTATGGAAGGAGATGGGGAGACATCATTTGTTCAAAAAACCTCAATGCACTTGGTCAGACCCTGAATACCAAGAGGATTACTTCCCATATGTAGAAAAAGCAAGTAGAGAGGGTACACAGCCACATCCAATAGATGAGATCGATCAGAAATAAACCGGATAGAGAATGGTTGGTGTGGGAGGTTGGTTAATTGGAGATCCATTTAGGTATAGACGATACAGACAGCCATGATGGTATGTGTACAACATACCTGGCTTCAACGATTATAGACAATGTAGAGGGAGTGTTCCAGCTACCTGAGTTGATTAGGTTGAACCCGAACATTCCATGGAAAACCAGGGGAAATGGAGCCCTAGCAATCAGAGGGCAGGTAGATAACTACAGGCTGTTTAAAAAAAATGTAATTAAGTTGGTTGAAGAGCTTCGGGAACCAACCTCCAATACAGGTGTGGTGTTCTTTAAAAAAGACCCTAGAGAGATAAAACCGTTGGTTAGACATAGCCGGAGAGCAATAAAAACCACCTTAGATATAGATACAGCAGTCAACCTAGGCCATCGATATGGAGAGGTATATAGTTATGGAAACGGACGAGGAGTAGTTGGAGCGTTGGCAAGCGCTAGCCATAGATTTAAAGACATGACCTACGAGTTACTTGCATACCGCCATAAAAACCGTTGGGGAACACCTAGAGAGGTAGAGGAAGAAACAATCTACAGAGCCAGCCAGATATACAACCCATTGATTTGGGACACCGTTGACTGGAAACATAAAAAAAACGTGATAACCCCGAACTCGCCTTGCCCGGTCTTATATGGGGTTAGAGGCGATTTTATAGAGCCAATAGAGAAAACCCATAACCTGATAGAGGGTGAGTCGGTAGCTAAAACAACAGTGTTCAAAACGAACCAGGGTACAGATGAACACATAACCCCGATGGAGATAGGTGAGCTAACTCCAATGACATCCTGCAAGGTAGATGGAGTGGTTGTAGAGCCACCAAGATCCATCAAAGGAGGACACGTTATATTCACCATAAAAGATGATACAGGAACTGTTGATTGCGCTGCCTACGAACCAACCAAAAAATTCAGAAATAAAATCCGTAAGTTGATAGTTGGAGACAAAGTAGTTGTTTATGGAGGAGTGAAACCAAACCCACTCACAATAAACATAGAAAAACTATCTTTACAAGAAAAAACCCCTAAAACCAAGTTTGTAAACCCAACCTGCCCCGAATGTAATAGAAACATGGAGAGCGCTGGAAAAAACCAGGGATACCGATGTAGAAAATGCAAGACAACAGAGCCCGATAAAAAAAGAATCACTATAAAAAGAGAATTAAAAGAAGGATATATCGAGGTCCCCCCAATCGCTCGACGACACCTAGCCAAACCCTTGATTCGAATGGAGTTAGGGTACGATAGAAAAAATAAAACAGTAGGTGGAAGATGAACTACCAAGAAACGCTAGAACAAGGATTTAAAAAAGCATACAGAAAGGCAGAAAAAGCAAGAGAAACCGGTATAGACCCCTCAAGAGAGGTCGAAATACTTCCAGCAGACGACCTTGCCGAGAGAGTTGAAAACCTAATCGGCGTAAAAGGCCTGGCAAACCGTATAAGAGAACTAGAAAACCAAGGACATTCCCGAGAAGAAATATGCCTCAAAGTATCGGACAGCATGGTAGAAGGAGAGTTCCCAGACCTAGAAACACCCGAAGAAATGGTTGATGCAGCCGTCCGCTCAAGCGTTGCAATACTAACAGAAGGAGTCGTAGCAGCACCAATAGAAGGAATAGCCTCAGTAACAGTAAGTGAAGACGACTTCATACGAATATCATATTCCGGACCAATAAGAAGCGCAGGAGGAACAGCACAAGTCATCAGCGTCTTGGTAGCAGATTACGTACGTAGAAAAACACAAGTAGGCAGATACCTACCAACAGAAAAAGAGATAGAACGGTACGTAGAAGAAATACCATTATACAAAAAAGTAGCCAACCTACAATACACCCCAACAGACAACGAAATAAGAGAAATAATATCAAACTGCCCAGTAATGATCGATGGAGAAGCAACAGAAAACACAGAGGTATCAGGCCAAAGAAACCTCAGAAGAATCAACACAAACGCAATCCGAGGCGGAATGTGCCTCGTAGTAGCAGAAGGAATAGCCCTAAAAGCACGTAAACTAAAAAAACTCGTCAAAGCAATCAACATAGAAGGCTGGAGCTGGATAGACAGCCTCATAAAAGAAGAAAGCGAAGACGAAGACCAAACCATAAAACCCAACAAAAAATATCTAGCAGACCTAATCGCCGGCCGACCAGTATTCGGACATCCATCCAGACCAGGAGGATTCAGACTACGACTAGGAAGAGCAAGAAATTCAGGCCTAGCAACAGCCGGAATAAACCCAGCAACAATGTGGATAACAGACTCATTCCTATCAGTCGGAACCCAACTAAAAATAGAAAGACCCGGAAAAGCAGCCGGCGTAGTAGCCGTAGACACAATAGAAGGCCCAACAGTCCGACTAAAAAACGGAGACGTAACAAGAATAGACACAGAAAAAAAAGCCAAAAAACTAAAAAACAAAATAGAAGCAATACTCGACGTCGGAGAAATCCTAATAAACTACGGAGACTTCCTAGAAAACAACCACCCATTAATACCCACATCATACACCGAAGAATGGTGGATACAAGAAGCAAAAAAACAAACAGAACACCCCACCGTTTCCACTGCAAAAGACGCCATAAAACACACAAAAAAAGGAATCCCACTACACCCAAAATACACCTACCTATGGCACGACATAACCCCCCAACAAACCCACCAACTACGACAACACATCAAAAAAACCAAACAAACAACAAACAACCACCTAGCCATAGACCACAACAAACAAACCAAACAAACACTCGAAACACTCCTAATCCACCACAAAAAAAGAAACAACAAAATACTAATCGAAAAAGACACAGCAATAGCCCTAATATACACACTCGGCCTAAACAAAAACAAAAATAAAGAGATCGATCCAGATCAATACGAACAGACAACCAAATATCTTCAAGACCTCAGTGGACTAACAATCCGAAAAAAAGCACCAACAAGAATAGGATGTAGAATGGGGCGACCAGAGAAATCGAAAGAACGTAAAATGCGACCCCCAACACACCTATTATTCCCAGTTGGAGAAGAAGGAGGAAGCCAGCGATCAATGGAGAAGGCAAGCGAAAACAGAAAAATTAAAGTCGAACTCAACCAACGAAAATGCAAAAAATGCGGCGAAACAACCTACAAACCAACATGCAGTTGTGGAGGCCAAACACAAATAAAACACACCTGCATCTCATGCAACCAAGAAACACCAAATGGAGAAAACTGTCCAAAATGCGGCAAACGAACAAAAGGATACAAACAATACGAAATAGACATCTCAAAACAATACCGAGAATCACTAAAACGAGTCGGAGAAAGAAACAACTACAAAGTACTAAAAGGGGTAAAAGGCCTTACATCGAAAGATAAAACTCCAGAACCAATAGAAAAAGGAATATTAAGAGCAAAACACGACCTATACGTATTCAAAGACGGAACAATCCGATACGACCTAACAGATATACCATTAACACACTTCAAACCAAAAGAAATCTCAACATCCATAAAAAAACTAAAACAACTAGGCTACACAAAAGACATAAACGGCGACAAACTACAAAACCCAAACCAAATACTCGAACTGAAACCCCAAGACGTAGTACTATCCAAAGAATGCTGCCAATACTTCCTGAAAACAACCCAATTCATAGACGACCTACTGAAAAAACACTACAACCAACCACCATACTACAACATAAACAACCTACAAGACCTAATGGGAACCCTATTAATCGGCCTAGCACCACACACAAGCGCAGGCGTACTATCAAGACTAATAGGATACACAACACGAGCCGTAAACTACGCACACCCCTACTTCCACGCAGCAAAAAGAAGAAACTGCGACGGAGACGAAGACTGCTACATGCTACTAATGGACGGACTACTAAACTTCTCAAGACACTTCCTACCAGACAAAACAGGCGGCCAAATGGACGCCCCCCTAGTACTAACATCAACCCTAGACCCAACCGAAATAGACGACGAAGCACACAACCTCGACATAGAATGGAACTACCCACTAGAACTATACCAAGCCACACAACAATACAAAGACCCATCAGAAATAAACATAAAAACCGGAGAAAACACACTAAACACCGAAAACGACCTAAAAAAATTCGGATACTCACACCCAATCAACAACATCAACACAGGACCAAAACAATCAGCATACAAAACACTAGGACCAATGATAGACAAAATGCAATCCCAACTAGAAATAGCAGGAAAAATAAAAGCAGTAGACGAAAAAGAAGTAGCAGAAAAAGTAATCCAAAGCCACTTCCTACCCGACCTAATAGGAAACCTAAGAGCATTCTCAACACAAACAGTAAGATGCGTAAAATGCAACACAAAATACCGAAGACCACCCCTATCCGGAACATGCAACAACTGCGGAAACACACTCACACTAACAGTACACGAAAACTCAGTAAAAAAATACCTCAAAATATCAATGGAAATAGCAGAAGAATACCAAGTCTCAAACTACGTAAAAGAAAGACTAAAACTCCTAGAAACCTCAATAAACAGCCTATTCGAAAACGAACTATTCCAACAAAAAGACCTAACAGAATACATGTAAAAACAAAACCCAACCCAACCCACCCCAACCAAAAACCAGATAAAACCAGATAAAACCAGACAAAAACAAATAAAGTAGTAGTTAAATTGAGTAGATACTATAAGAATATGTAAGCTAAATCTATGAAGTCTAGATTAAGGTAAGGTTTGGTTGGTTAGTTGGTTTGTGTTTTTTTGGTTAGTTTTTTGGTTGTTTGGTTATTTCTTGTAGTTTTGTTCCGTTGAATAGTTTTTTTAGTGTGTTTGGTAGTTGGTTGGTTTTTATTCTGATTTGTTTTGTTGTGTCTCGTTCTCTTATTGTGATTGTGTTGTCTTTTAGTGTTTGGTGGTCTATTGTTATGCAGTATGGGGTTCCTATTTCGTCTTGTCGTCGGTATCTTCGTCCTATTGAGCCTGATGTGTCTATTGTTGTTTTGTATTGTTTTTTTAGTTTTTTGTGGATTTTTTGTGCTTTGTTTGTGAGTTGTTTTTTGTTTAGTAGGGGGAATATTGCTGTTTGTATTGGGGCTATTTGTTTTTTGAGTTGTAGTAGGTTTCTTTTTTCGCCGTTTTGTGTGTCTTGTGTGTATGCGTGTTCTAGTGTTATGTAGAATATTCGGTCTAGTCCGTAGCTTGGTTCGATTACGTGTGGGTGTATTTTTTCTCCGCGTATGGTTTGTTTTGTTTTGTTTATTTCGATGTGTTTTTTGTTTATTTCGATTTTTTCTCCGTTTACGTTGAGTTCTATTGGTCCTTTTTCTAGCATTTGTTTTATTTTGTTTGGGTTCATTTGTTGGATTGTTTCGGCGACTGGTTTTGCTTTTTCTTTGAGTTCTGGGCCTAGTATGTCCATTTGTGGTTCTATTGTTGTTTTTGTTTTTTGTTTTGGTTTGTCGTATCTTTCGAATGCTGTTAGTTGTTTTCCTGATGTTTGGCTGTGTTTTTTTAGGTCGTAGTTTGTTCGGTCTGATATTCCTGCTATTTCTATCCAGCCGAATCGTTCTGAGTGGGCTTCGGCGTCCCAGCATTCGGATGCGTAGTGGGCCATTTCGTCTGGTAGGTGTTGTCGGTATCTTAGTTTGTTGGGGTTTATGCCTATTTCTTTGAAGTATTTTGTTGATAGGCCTATGTAGTAGGCTATCATTTCGTTTCCGATCCAACCTTTGTCTACAGCTTTTTTTAGGGTTGTTTTGATTGGTTTTTCTTCGTTTTGTTGTTGTTTGGTTGGGTGTAGTTTGATTTCTATGTCTTGGTATTGTTTGAATTTGGGGTGTTTTTTGTTTTCTGGATGTACGAATATCTCTGCTTCCATCTGTATGAATTCGCGAAGTCTTATTATTCCTTGTCTGGGTGAGATTTCGTTTCTGTATGCTCTGCCGATTTGTATTGTTCCAAAGGGTAGTTTTTCTCGGTTGTGTTTGTATAGGTAGGGGTAGTTTACGAACATTCCTTGTGCTGTTTCTGGTCTTAGGTATCCTGGTCTGCTGGAGCCGGGTCCGATGTCTGTGTTGAACATTAGGTTGAAGTCGTATACTTCTCCTAGTTGGCCGTTGCATTCGGGGCATTGGACGTTGTTTTGTTTTATTAGGTTGTGTATCTCTTTGTTTGGTAGGCTGTCTGCTTGGATTTCGGTGTATTGTTCTACGAGGTGGTCGGCTCGATATGATTTGTTGCATTGTTTGCATTGGGTCATTGCGTCTTCAAATCCTTCGAGGTGTCCGGAGCCTTGGAATACTTTTTCTCCCATTATTGTTGTGGTTGTTATTTCGCCGAATCCTTCTTGGTCGTTATAGTACTCTCTCCATTTGTCTTTGATGTTTCTTAGGATCTGTGTTCCGTTTGGTCCATAGTCGTAGAACCCTGATGCTGATCCGTATATTTCGAAGCTTGGCCAGATTATGCCTCTTCTTTTGCCTATCTTCATTAGTTTGCTGTAGACATCGGTCATTGTAAATCAGTTTTTTGTTTTTTTGTTTATCTGTTTTTTAGATGTAGGTTTTTATTAGGTCGCGGTCTCGTAGTAGGCCGATTAGGTTTTCGTCTTCGTCTAGTATGGGTATTTGTTCGATTTTGTTTCTTGCCATTTTTTTTGCGCAGTCGGATATTTCTGCTCCTATGTAGACGGTTACTACGTTATCTGTCATTATTTCTTTGACTGGTACGCGTGGTAGTTTTAGTTTTGAGACTCCGTAGTAGAATTTCATTGTGTCTCTTACTCCGTCCCAGGTCCATTCGTTTTCATCTGAGGCGGCACCCATGTCTGATTTTTCTAGGCTTTCTTCTATTTCGAATGCTTTGACGAGGTCTGTGTCGGATATTATTCCACCGACTTTGCAATCGTCGTCGAGTAGTGGTATTGAGTCTGCGTTTGAGAGTCTCATTATCTCTCCGATTATCGGTACTGGTGTGTTTATCCAGCTGGATGTGCAGTGTCCGTTTGCGTATTCGGTTACTGTGCCTTCGACTTCCATGTTGGGTATTACTTTGACGAGGTCTGCTACCGATATTATTCCGGTTAGTTCTTCATTTTTTACGACTGGTAGTCGTCTTATGTCATGTCTTAGGATTAGTTTAGCTGCTTCTGTTAGTGTTTTTTCTTCATCGATGACTACTGGGTCTCGTGTCATTAGCATGGCTATTTGGTCTTCTTGTGGGTTTTTCAGTAGGTCGCTTCTTGTTATTATTCCTACTACTTTGTTTGTGTCTTCTTTTATTACTGGTAGGCCGGAGTGTTGTCCGTTTTTGAATAACCCGAAGACTTCTTCGACTGTTCCAGGGACTTTTGCAACTTCAACGTCCGTTGACATTATCTCTTTTACCTTCATGTGTTCACCAACCGCTTACTTTGATCTGACAACCATAACTGGGCTTTCTGAGGATCTAAGCACTTTTTCAGCTACGCTGCCGAGAAGGAATTTATCTACGCCCTTCTTGCTTGTGGTACCCATAACTATCAAGTCGATTTTGTTCTTTTTTGCGTAATCAAGTATTTCGGTATGTGGTTTACCGCTTAGTATCTTTGATTTGCATTTAACTCCTTGGTCTTCGCATTTTCTCTCTACTTCTTTGTTTGCGGCTTCACCTTCTTTCTCGAGGATTCCTTTTGTTTGGTTCCATACCCCTGTTTCAGGTATGTTTTCGAATGTGGCTATGTTTACTACGAATATCGTGTGGAGTTCTGCTCCAGTGAGTTTAGCAAGTTCTATACCTTCTTTGATGGCTTCTTCAGTTTTATCGGAACCATCGTTGGGGATTAAGATTCTATCATACATTTTCAATCACATCCAGACCGCTGATTACGGTGGCAATCGATGCACGTCCTTTAAGCAGGGCCTTTATACCCATATTTACTTCTTCAACCACCATAATATTGGTCCTATTACCCTGAATTATTCTGTTGTCAACTCCAATAATTTTTCCTCCATTTATTGTTGCTATTTTCATTATGGTTTCTGGATCAAGTTTGTATTCCCTGTATAGGTGTCTGGCTTCATCGAGAAGTGATGGACTGCATAACATAGCGTTGTCTGTTCCTAAACCAACCAGGATGTTTTGTTTTAATAATTGTTTTATTGGTGGTTTACCTGACTTGGTTATCTTGTTCGAACGGGGACACACAACAACAGGGGTGTTGGATTCACCTACCTTCTGCAGGTCATCATGCACTGGGTTTGTTAGGTGTACAAGGTGGTTTGGATCGAAATCAAGAGACCTAACAACCTCGGAACGACCAAACCTATCCAAAGATTGTGTTTGGTTTGTTTTTGACTCTCCTGCATGAATACCGATTGGTATTTTAAAACCAAGTAGTGTCTTCAAAAATGTTCTCAGTTCAGCTTCACTGTAGTCGCATACACTGCTTAAACCAACGCCATCAGCTTTTTTAACAACCTTCTCTATGTTCTTTCTATCTATTTTAGTTGGCCGGCCGTATATTAACGAGTTTATCTTAGTGTTTTTCCCTGCTTTTCTAAGGGCTTTTATCCCTCTAACACCACCTTCCCGAAAATCAAGATGATGTGTAGTTCCTTCCCTACAAGCTTGGTTTAAAGCCCGCTCCATTCCTTTAACAAGTTGATTAAAACCCAGGTTCTCTAAGCCCTTTTCTTTTATACCACCCGGCCCAACCAACTCATCCAAACTATATCTATCAGGATTAACTTTAAGACTGGCATCACCCAAATGGGTATGTACATTGATAAATGAAGGAACCACCGTACCTACCATTGTAGGTTTTTTAGGCGGCTCACCAACACCAACCTCCATTATAACACCATTATCAAACGCCACATACCCTTCTATAGGCTCATAATCACCTTTATAAACAGTTCCAGCAATAACCTGCATTTTACTACCACCTTCTTTTGATTCAAACCCACCTTGGTTTGGTTTAGTTTGTTTTGGTTTGTTTTTAGTTGCAAAATTTGACTATTTTTGGTTCGTGGTTTTTTAGGTTGTATAGGACTACTCTTCCGGGGTCGGGGTGTATTCCTTTTTTCTTTTGGAATTTGGTTTGTTTTTGCCATGTGCCGGTGTTGAATAGTTGCACTCCTTTGTGGTTGTCTATGCCGAATTTGTGGACGTGGCCGCAGTGTATTATGTCGGGTTTGTCTACGAAGAGGTGGTCTTGGTTTTCTGGTGCTATTGGTGTTTTTTTGCCGTATATTGGGGATAGGTGTCTTCTTTTTACGAATTCTTTCATTGCGTTAGCTGGTTTTTCATAGCTGCAGTTGGGTAGTTCGGCGATTAGGTCGTCTAGGGACCTTCCGTGGTATACTATTATTTCTACGCCTTCTATTTCGATGGTGCTTGGGTTTCCGATGAAGGTTATGTTGTCTCTATCGAACTGTTTCTGTAGTTTTTCATCTAAAGCTGGTTGTGGTTCGGCTTGTCTAACTGCATCGTGGTTTCCAGGACTTATGATGATGTTTATGTGTTCGGGGATTTTTTTGAGTTGTTCGGCAGCCTCTTTGTATTGTTCGGTAATGCTTACAGTTCTTAGTTCTTTTTTCTGTCCTGGGTATACGCCGATTCCTTCAACGAGGTCTCCGGCGATGCATAGGTATTTTATTTTTTGAACAGTTTTTTTGTGCTCTGGCCCACCCATCTCACCGTTTAACCAATCGACAAAACGGCTCCAAGCACTATCCATGAAGGTGGTGCTACCGAAATGTACGTCGGAGATAAACGCTATGTATCCATCTCCTTTTGTTTCCGGTTTACCGGTGGATAGAGGTAGGTCTGGCCAGACAATTTCGTCTAAAATAAATAGGTCGGAACCATTGTCTGATGTTGTTCCTTTAAGCCCTATAACCTCATCTTGCAAAACCTTCTCTGAATCACTATAAACATCGCTACGGTGTTTTAAAGCTAATGCAGGTACTTCACCGGTTTTATCCTCTAATAAAATCAATTTATGTCCATTCGATGTATCACGAACATCGTTTACAATTCCAACCAGAGAAACACTATCCTTACTGGTATCCAAGGAATCGATCGGCCTGACATTCCTCATTCCATTTCTCTTACCGATCTCCTTCTTTATCCGCTCATACCGGTCATTAAAATAATTGATAAAATTCTTCAACTCACCTTCACACTCGGACCTACCGGTAATATCACGCTTAACAACAACACCACTCTCACCACTACCACCTTCCCCAGTTTCATTAGTTTCCACACTACTATCCTCACCAGATTTGTCTTTTGAACTGGTTTCCACACCAGAACTATTATTTTTGTTTTCAGTTTCAGGTTTTGCAATTTTATCTGGGTTTTTTGTTTGTTTGGGTTTTTGGTTTGGTTTTTGGTTTGGTTTGTCGTCTGTTATTTTTTCTACGGTTGGTTTTGTTTTTCTATGTGTTTTGTTTGGGTTTTCTTTTAGGTATTTTTCTATGTGTTTTGGTTGTAGGACTGGGTTTTTGAATTCGTATGTTTCTAGTATTTTTTCTATTAGTTGGTTGGGGTTTTCTTGTTTTTCTAGTTTTTGTTTTGCGTCTGGGTGTAGGAATATTCCTTTTGAGATGCATTTTTCGACTATTTCCATAAATTATCCATTTCCGTAAATTATCCAAATACTTTATTTCTGTTTAGGGTATAAAGTTCTTTTAGATGTCTGAAGGTAGTTCTGGTGAGGGCCGTAGTTGGCATGTTTTGTTTTTGAGGGATTTAGCTATAGCGTTGGCTGGGTTGTTGGTTGTGGTTTCTGTTTTGTATCTTTATGCTGGTTTGTGGCCTCCTTTTGTTGCTGTGGAGAGTCCGAGTATGGAGCCTAATATTGGTGAGGGGGATCTTGTTTTTTTGAAGTCTACTGATAATGTTTTGACTGGTGAGGAGGCTGCTGTGCTTGGTGAAACTAGTTTTGGTGGTTATGGGGATGTGATTGTTTTTTCTGTTCCTGGTGATGATCGTAGTATTTTGCATCGTGCGGTGGATTGGGTTGATGAGGGGGAGCCTATGTGGGATGGGGGGCCTGAAGCGCCGCATAGTGGGTTTATTACTATGGGTGATAACAACCGGGAGATTGATCAGAAGTCGTTGTTTGAGGAACAGCCTATTAAGCCTGAGTGGGTTGATGGTAAAGCTGTTTGCAGTGTTCCTTATCTTGGTATGTTGACTTTGGGGTTGGAGGAGTTTAGAGAAGGAAGTCCTGTTGGTCTTCCAGGGCTTCAATATCAGTGTATTTAGTAGCGGCTTCTGTAAGTTCTTTTGATGTGCTTCTTTTGAAGCTGATTACTTCTACTCTAACGCCTTTTGCTTTCAGTGTTTCTACTAGTGCTGTGAAGTCTCCATCACCTGTTACTAATATTATTACGTCTACTTTGTTTGCGAGGGCCATGGCGTCTATTGCTATTCCCATGTCCCAATCGCCTTTTTTTGTTCCGTCGTAGTATACTTTAAGTTCTTTTATTTTTATTTCGAAACCTATGTCTTTGAGTGCGTCGAAGAAGGTTTCTTCTTCAGATGTGTCTGCTTTGACGACGTATGCTATTGCTCTTATTAATTTACGGCCGTCTACTGCGTATTCTAATATTGTACTGTAGTCTAGGTTTTTGTTGAACAGGCTTTTGGTCGAGTGGTACATGTTTTGGCTGTCTATAAAGACGGCTACCCTCTGGTCTTTATACATCATAGTTTAGTTTGTGTTGATGGGCAATAATCTTTGAGATTCTGTAGTCTGTAGTCGGTTAGTAGTACGTTTTGTATTTCATCGATCGACATGTTCATTGAGATTTCTTTTGTACGTCCATACCTACCTTTGCTGACTACAACTGCGTTTATTATGCCGAGCATATCCAGCTCCGATATCAGGTCTGTTATTCTCCGTTGTGTCAATGTTTCTATATCGATTTTTCTAGCAAGTTTTTTGTACATCTCGTATACTTCGCCTGTCGTTAGTGTGTTACGGTCGCATTCTTGGTGTTTCACTATTGCTAGTAGAACCACTTTCGATTGGGTGGGTAGTGTTCTAACCACTTCGAGAACTCGGTCCAGCTCTATTTTTTCTTGTGCTTTTCTTACGTGTTCTGGCCGTATCTCTTCTCCATTTTTTTCAGCTAACTCACCAGATACTCTTAGTAGGTCAAGCGCCCTTCGTGCGTCACCATGTTCTTGAGCCGCGAACGCAGCACATAGAGGTATTACTTCGCTGTTTATCGCACCTTCCTTGATCGCTCTCTCCGCTCTTTGTTGTAGTATATCTCTCAGTTGATCTGCGTTATAGGGAGGGAAGATTATGTCTTCTTCACCCAAAGAACTTTTTATTCTGGGATCAAGAACTTCTGTAAACTTTAAGTCGTTTGATATACCGATAATGCTAACTTTAGACCGTTCTAGGTCGGAGTTTATCCGGCTTAGGTTGTATAAAATATCGTCACCACTTTTACCTATAATTCTATCTATCTCGTCAAGCATTATCGTGGCTACCTTTTTACGGTCATCCAAAGCATCCTTTAATTCATGGTATACCTGGTCTGTAGGCCATCCTGTGAGAGGAACATCCTTATCGAAATGCCGTGCAATATGAGCCAAAGCCCGATACTGAGTATCCACTACCTTACAGTTCAGGTATATAACACTACAATCAACATTCAGTTCTTCTCCTTTTTTCTCAAGCTCACGACCTACATGCTTAACCGCAACCGTTTTTCCAGTACCTGTTTTACCATAAATCAATATATTGCTGGGTGTCTCCCCTTTAAGTGCTGGTACAAGAATTCTCGCAATCTCATTAACCTGTTTGCTTCTATGCGGGAGTCTGTTAGGTGTATAAGAAGGTCTTAAAATCTCTTTGTTTTCAAAAATACCGTCTTCCTCAAGAAGTTTATCGAAAATACTAGATGAATCTTCCATGAAAATCGCTCCACCTACTCCAATTGAAATACACCCCTAAAAGATTTATGGAAACACCCCTCTATTTCAACTGGAAAAACTCGAGGAGAAACAGACCACAAAAAACCAACAAAAACACAAAAAAACCAAACAAAACCCACTCAACCAACAACAAAAAAACACTTTAAAACCAAGTTTCAACTGGAAAAAAACACCAAAAAACAAACCAAACTTAATTAAATCAAACAAAACCAACAACAAAACAAAAAGAAAATAGACCAAAACCCCCCTTCAAACCATACTATAGACTTTTAGCCAACATAGACCTCTAACAACCTCCGTTCAAACCCAGAAACAACACTAACTGAAAGCCAAAAACCCCAGTTAAAACCAACCTTGACCTAGTTTTATCTAGGTTTGGGCTTTAGCTTGGTTTTGGTTTGGTTTGGTTTTGGTTTTGGTTTAGAAGCGGCTTATGTTTAGGAACATCATGCCGCCTCCGACTATTAGTTGTGGTAGGTCTTTGAGTTGTATCCATCCGTCTTGTATTACGTTTTTTGTCATTTTTGTGTATCTTGGTATTGAGTTGAGGGATAGGTAGCATTCTCGGTAGGCTTCTTTGTTTAGTCCTCTTAGTGTGTCTAGGTCGAGGTATTCTGTTTCTATGACTGGGTTCATTGTTGTGTATTTTTCCCAGTCTAGTTCTTCTATCATTCCTTGTCTTTTTGCTGTTTTATGGAAGTCTGTTCCGGGGTAGGGTGTGGGTAGGAAGAATAGTGGGAACTCTACGTTTACGTCTTTTGCGAACTGTATGCTTTGACGTATATCTTCTTCTGTTTCACCTGGGAAACCGATTACTATGTTGAGTATTCTTATCATTCCTAGTTCTCCGCTTAGTTCCAGTGCTTCTTTTGCTTGTTGTAGTGATACTCCTCTGTTTAATGTGTCTATTGATTTCTGGGAGCCTGTTTCTAGGTTGTATCCGATGACTTTGCATCCAACTTCGCTCATTCGTTTGGTTAGTTCGGGTTTTCCGTCTTGTAGTCCACCGCTTAGGCAACCCCATGTTAATTCTATGTCTCGTTTTTCTATCTCGTCGCAGATATCCCAAACCCTGTCTTCGTCTGAATCGAAGTTGTCATCTAGGAACATGAGTATGTCTGGGTTGTATTTTTTTTGAACATGCTCCATCTCATCTACAACGTTTTCGGGTGACCTTGCACGCCACCGGTTACCGTATAATGCAGGTACTGTACAGTAGTTGCATCCATATGTGCAGCCTCGACTGCTAACCACTGTCGCTATGTTCAAGTGGTCCATCAACCGATATCTGTCTCGATCGAAGAGGTTTCGAGCAGGTAATGGGAGGCTATCAAGGTCTTCGATTAGGGGGCGTGGCTCATTCACCATTACTTCATTTCCCTTTTGATATACAACTCCTTTAACATCGGTTAGGCTATCACCCTGTTCGATTGTGTTAGCCACTTCTTTTATCGTGATCTCTCCTTCTCCACAAACAACCACGTCTACACAATCGTTCTGAACAAGCTGTTCAGCAACCACGCTGGAGTGTGGGCCACCACAAACAGTCTTTATATCTGGATTTATTTTTTTAGCTGTACGCATTAACTCTAAAGCGTTTTCAGACCTATATGTGGCGATATACAACCCAAGTATGTCGGGTTTATATGTTTTTATGTGGTTTGCAAAATCTTGTACATCTTTATTTTCAGCAGGCAGATCGGTTATCCTTACATCATGCCCTGCCTCCTGCAGTGAAGAAGCTATATACCCAAGACCGATAGGCTGTATCTGCAGCCCGATAACTCTTTTAAAAATAAGTTCTTCAGCTGCATGTGGCTGAACCAATAAAACTCTCATCCATTACACCTCAAATCAACTGACTGTATTTTTTCTAACAATCCATTCAACTCCAAATCATTTTTAATAACAAATCTACTCAAATAATTCAGATCACAAGGTTCATCTATATCTCTAAAAACACTATCTATCCAGATAGTTTTTAAGGAATAACCCCTCTCTAAAGCAGAACATCGATGCTTCCTACAACTCCCACCATTATACTGCAACTTAATCCTCTTCCTCAACAACAAACCATTGGTACCACCTCGATCCCCAGGGGCAACCACAACATCCTCACCACAACCAACCAACCTACCAAGGTCACTCGGACTAACCAAAGGAATATCGGAAGGCAATATCAACACAGGCAACCCAACACGATCTATAGCACCCTCAAGCGCCAAATTAAGTTCTTCCTCACTCACTATGTAATCCACTCCACCAACACCAAGCTCATCAGGGGACACAACACAGACATCACCAACCTCACTCGCAACATCAACAACACGCCTCAACATCCATAATGTAAGCTCCCGCCTCTCATGCAAACCTAACACAGAACTCAAACCAGTCTTAGGATTTTCCAAACAAACAGGAACCAATACCTTGATTAAAAACACCTCCAAAAACCCAAAACCCAAAAACAATACTAGGTTAACCTAGAATAGAGTATAGTTTTTTTATTTTGGACTTAGTTTAGTTGGAGTTTGGTTTTTTTAAATTTTTTTATATTGTATTTCATTCTTTATATTCTTGAACTATTGGTTCAACGTGTTTTAGAGAGCTTTTGATTTCAGGTCCGTAGGGAGATCCAAACACTATTGTGTCAACTCCTTTAGAAATGAGTTCTTCTATCCTGTCTTTACATTCACCAGGAGTCCCAGATATTGAGAAGGCATCTATCATTTTATCAGTAACCAGTTTTTTTGCCTCTCCAAACCTATCTTTCCTGATTTTATCTTGCAACCGATCCCGCTCCTCAAGAGAGATGTTATGTCGCTCTATCACCTTCTCAGGGGCTGTAGCAGCTACAAAAGCAATAACCGGACGCACAGCATCCAAAGCCTTCTCACGATCACTGTCAACTGAGAAACAGGTATGTGCTACTACCTCAATATCCCCTTTAGGATTGTAATCTGAGTTCTCCCTACCATGTAAAACACGCTCCATACCAACCTCAATATCCTTTGGATGTGAAGCATTTATCAAAACACCATCACCAACCAAACCAGCCATCTCAAGCATTTTAGGCCCCTGCCCTCCAACAAAAATAGGTATCTCCGTACTTGAAATATCAAGTTTTGCAGAATCCAACTCAAAAAAATCACAGTCATGAGTTAAACGCTCACCCCTAACCAAACGCCGAATAACATAAACAGCTTCTTGAGTCCGACTCACAGGCTTGTCCCAATCCAAACCAAGTTTATTAATCGTTGTCCTATCACCAGCACCCAAACCAAGCATCGCACGACCACCAGAAACCTCATCAACTGTCGAAATAGCGGACGCAGTAATACCAGGATGAACAACATACGGATTCGTCACACCAGGACCTAAAGACACAGAACTAGTTTCAACCGCGATCCCAGTCAAAACACAATATATATTCCTATTATTGAAATGATCCGCAACCCACAACTGATCAACACCAATCTCCTCCTGCCTACAACCTATCTCAACAACCTCTTCTACAGGCCTATTAGGTAACAATTCAACTCCAAACTTCATCTTAAACCAACTAACAACAAAAATACTTAAATTTCCACCGTTAATTATCTTTTCGAAACAAACCCAAAAACACAGAAAAAACCAACCCCAAAACACCCACACAAAAAAACAAAAACAAAAAAACAATAGAAAAAGCCAAATACAAAAAAAACAAAAACAATTTCCCTATCTTGTATTACATCCTTGTTTTCTATTTAAATTTATATTTAGATTGGTTTTTTTGGGTTATGTTTCAAATCTATTTTGGTTTTTTTGTATGTTCGGGTTGGGTTGTGTGTTCAAATAAGATATGTTGGTTTAGGTGTTAATTGGTTGTGATGGTTGTTGGATTGGTTGATGTGGTGGAAAAAGCTGGTTTGTTGAGGGATAGGTTTTTTGGTGAGATAACTTATTGTAGGAATGTTTTTGTTCCTGTTACCAATGTTTGTCGTAATAGTTGTGGGTATTGTGGGTTTTGTGGTGGGGAGTATTATTTGATGTCTCCTAGTGAGGTTTATGATGTTTTGGTTGAAGGTGTGAGAGGTGGTGCAGTTGAGGCGTTGTTTACTTTTGGGGAGCGTCCTGAGGAAGCAGGCTGTGGTTTTAGCAGGATTCTTGGGGAGTATGGGTATGGTTCGTTTACCGATTATTTAGTTGATTTGTTTGAAATGGCTTTGGATTTAGGTTTGTTACCTCATACGAATCCGGGGTTGGTGTCGAAAAGTGATTTCAAACTGTATAGTAGGTATAATGCGAGTATGGGTTTGATGTTGGAGAGTACTGCAACCTTACCGGTTCATGAAGGGTGTCCTGGGAAGGCTCCCGAGAAGAGGATTGAGTTAATTGAGTTTGCAGGTCAAGAAAAGATACCCTTAACAACAGGTATTTTGGTAGGGGTTGGAGAGACCTGGCTGGATCGGTTGAAGAGTTTGAGAAAAATCAAAGAGATCGATGACAGGTATGGGCATATACAGGAAGTGATTATACAGGGACATAACAAACATCGATTGGCAGAGACACAACATCCGTCCGTGGATGAAGAAGTCGTGGTAAAAACTATCGCAATAGCGAGACACATACTAAAAGACATTGAGATACAGGCACCACCCAACCTACATCCAGACATCAAACCATTATTAACGGCGGGTATATCCGATTTAGGCGGTATTTCAACAACTAAAGACCATATAAACCCCAGTAAGGAATGGCCCACCCCAAACCAACTGAAAGAAAAAATCGACCAACATGGATACATATTAAAAGAGAGACTACCGATATACCCAGAGTATATAGAGAAAGGTTGGGTCAGCAAGCACGTTAAAAAAAATTTAGACAAAAATAATGAGATATAAAAGCCAAAGGAAGGCAAACAACCTAAAAAACCCTAGGCATATATCCACCAACACTCCACTGATTGGATTGGTTATGTAATTAGATCGGGGAAGACAAATGCTAGAAATTGAAGATCCATATCAACTTCTTGAATGGGATTGTAAAAGGCTTTTCAAAACAGCCGATAAGCTGTCCAAAAAACAACATGGAAAAAAAATAACCTACATCAAAAATAGGAACATAAACTTCACAAACGTATGCAATTTAGACTGCAGTTTCTGCGCCTACTCAGTCGAAAAACCATGTGACGGATACACCAACACACATAAACAGGTGTTAGAAAAAGTTGAGAAAGCAGTTAAACAAGGTGCAAATGAAGTCTGCATACAAGGAGGAATAAACCCCGAAATAGATTACAACTGGTATATAGACCTAATCAAAAAAATAAAACAAAAACATAAAATCCACATACATGCATTTTCACCACAAGAAATCCATTACATAGCCGAAAAAAACCAAAAAAACATTAAACAAACTTTACAAGAACTCAAAAAAACAGGTTTGGACAGCATGCCTGGAACTGCAGCTGAAATCCTAGACGACGAAATAAGAAAAAAAATCTGCCCAAACAAAATAAACAGCCAGCGCTGGCAAGAAATAATCACAAATGCCCATAAACTGAACATACCAACAACAGCAACAATGATGTACGGCCACATAGAAACCTGGAAAGACCGAATAAAACACATACAAAAAATCAAAGAAATACAACAAAAACACAACGGATTCACAGAATTCATACCACTACCATTCATACCAGGAAACAACAAACTCTTTAACAAAACCAACCAAACACCCCATAAAGAAAGCTATAAAGTAATAGCAATATCAAGAATCTTACTACACAACCACATACCAAACATACAAGCATCATGGGTCAAACTAGGGCCAAAAAAAGCTGCAAAAGCATTAAACAAAGGAGCAAACGACCTCGGAGGAACCCTAATGGAAGAAAACATATCCAGCAGCACAGGAAAACCAATCAAAACAAAAATGACAGCCAAACAACTCCAAAAAACAATACAAAAAACAGGACACAAACCAATAGAAAGAACAACAACATACAAAACAACCTAACCCAAAAAACCAAAACCAAACCAAAAAAATAGAAATCTTATGTATTAGCCAAAACCCCACTATATAATTTTTTATTTTTTAGATTGGGGCCCGGCTAAACCTGTTTAAGTGGTCGGTAATTTATTTTTTTTCACGTTCGTATACGTAGAATCTGTAGTAATACAATGCTAATCCCAGTATTGTTCCAAATATCATAAATAGAATCGCTAGCGCTAGTACCAGCAACAACCAGAACAATCTAGTTCTCGCTTCAACGTTTCTCTCTCGTAGGTCCTTACTCATCCAGAAGATCACTCCCGCGAACAACGCGAGATGAATAATCAGTATAATGGTTTCCAAATATATCACAATCCATCTAAAGCATTTTAAATGAAATATACAGCACTAATCAAAACAAAATAACTGTTTAACCAACATTTGTTCGATTAGTTTGATGACTTAATTATCAACTCTAGCATAATAGGTTTATTTGATTATAATTTTCATTTCTAGCTATCTTGATTGTTTATACGGACATTAAACTAACATAGATTTCATTTAAATAAAATAATTTGAATTTAATTTATTAGGTTGAGTTGGTTTTGGTTTATGTTTAGGTGGGTTTAGGGTGTTTTTTTGGGGAAAATTCAATTAGAGTTTGGGGTTATTTTTTTGGTGGTTTAGTTATGGGGTTTTTGGAACAACTGGGTTGTGTGGATGTTGGTGTTGTTGAGGAGCGGGAGTATCAGGTTAATGTTTTTAATGAGTGTTGTGGATGTAATTCGCTTGTTGTTTTGCCTACGGGTCTTGGTAAGACGGTTATAGCTGGTTTTTTGGTTGCTGATCGGGTTTCTATGGGTAGTGTTCTTTTGATGTCTCCTACGAAACCGTTGTGTGAGCAACATCATGATTTTTTGGATGAAATGCTTGATGGTGTGGAGGTTTGTTTGGTTACTGGTGGGTTGTATGGTCCGGAGGATAGGGCTGAGGTTTGGCGTGGTGATGGTGTTTTTATAGCGACGCCTCAGACTGTTAGAAATGATGTGGAGGCGGGACGGCTTGATTTAACGGGTTATTCGTTGGTTGTTTTTGATGAAGCTCATAGGGCTGTTGGTGATTATGCTTATAGTGTTGTTGCGGACCAATATTTCCGTCAAGCTAAAGATCCTCAGACTTTAGGGTTGACAGCTTCTCCGGGAAGCGATATAGATAGGTTGAGAGAGGTGAGCGATAACCTGAGGATAGAGAATGTTTCTATAAGAGGTGATTGGAGTAGTGATGTACAACCCTATTTAGGGGAGATGGATATCAGTTGGGTGGAGCTTGAAAAACCACTAGAGATGTTGGTTGTGGAGGATGCGTTGGAAGAGATATTAAAGGATTTTCTAGACCGTTTGGGCCAGTATACAAAACAGGTTCGTAATATGAAGCCGGATAACATCAGTAAAAAAGCATTGATAGAGGTTCAAAACCGGTTTCGCAGCCAACTCAACCAAGGAGGAAGTGGGTATGTATATCAAGCGCTTTCATACACCGCTTCCTGTATAAAAACAGCCCACATGAAAGACCTGCTCACAAGCCAAGGCCCAGAATCACTGCAGAGATACATCGAACAGATAGAGGAAGATGACTCGAAAGCTGCTGAAAGAATACGTCGAAGACAAGAATACCCACGAATAAAAAAAGCATTAAAAAACGTCGATAACCACAAACTCGATAAAACCAAAGAAATAATCCAGAAACAGGTCAAAAACAACGAAAGAGCCATCATATTCGCAGAGTACCGACACACAGTCGAAACACTCGTAAAACAACTAAACAAAACAAACAAAATAAAAGCCAGAAAGTTCATAGGACAAGCAAAAAGCCATGGAAAAAACGGCATGACCCAAAAACAACAGAAAAAAACACTCAACAAATTCAGACAAGGAAAATTCAACACACTAGTATCGACAAGAATCGGAGAAGAAGGAATAGACATACCACAAACATCACTGGTACTTTTCTACGAACCAGTCCCATCAGCAATCAGACTAATACAAAGAAAAGGCCGAACAGCAAGAGACGGCAGCTTTGGAAAAGTAATAATACTAATAATGAAAA
>NZ_MRZU01000004.1:0-20000 GCF_002153915.1 Methanonatronarchaeum thermophilum | reverse complement strand
TTGTGGGTTGTATTTGTTTTTTGTATGAAAGTTTTGGTTACTAATGATGATGGTGTTTATTCGTCTGGTATTAGGGCTGTTGTTGATGGATTGCCTGATGGTTGGGATGTGACGGTTGTTGCTCCGTCTTCTCAGATGAGTGGTATTGGTAGGGCGATTTCTTTGTTTGAGCCTTTGAGGATTAATGAGTTGTCTGGTTTTGATGTTCCGACTTATAGTGTTGGGGGGACTCCGACGGATAGTGTTATTTTGGGTTTGCATCGTGTTTTGGATGAGTCTCCTGATTTGCTTGTTTCTGGAGTTAATTTGGGGGAGAATTTGAGTTCTGAGGCTGTTACTACATCTGGTACTGTAGGTGCTGCTTTGGAGGCTGCTACTCAGGGAGTGCCGGCTATCAGTGTTTCGGTTCAGCTTGTTGATGAGGGTTATAAATATCATGAAGGTGGTTTAGACCTTGATTTAGAGTTTCCGTCTAAGGTGATTGAAAAATTGGTGGGTGGGGTTGAAGAGAAGGGGTTTCCTGAGGGTGTTGATGTTTTAAATGTTAACATTCCATCTTCTGCAGGTAGAGATACTCCGATGAGAATCACCAAACTGGGCCGTAAGGTATTTGACACTTCTGTTGAGGAACGGCATGACCCTAGAGGTAAACAATACTACTGGATCGATGGTGGATATACTAAGAATGTGGAAAAAGGAACGGATGTTGACGTAGTGTTGAATAGAAAAGAAATTTCGATTACACCGGTAAGTTTGGAGATGACTAGCAACGTAGATCTAGAAGTCGATGATATAATTCCGGGATAACGCTATCCAAAACACACAACGTGAGTAATAAATATCGATACACAGAATATTGATACATAGTGAGTATGTTTCAGTTGGGTATTGGGTTTGAACAGAATTGGATTGGGTTGTGGGTTGTTTTTTGTTTTGTGGAGATAGTTTTTAATGGTTTTAGGTCTTTTTATAGTGTAGTGTTGTAGTGTTTTTGTTTTTTGTTTTGGAGTTGTTTTGTGATGTCTGTTAAGCGTGATGGTAGTGATGTTGGTAAGGAGGTTGTTGGTGAACGTGTGGTTGAGTTAGTTGAGTCTGGGATGGTTGTTGGTTTTGGTACGGGTTCGACTGTTGGTGTTTTTTTGAGGGAGTTGGCTGGTAGGGATGTTGATGTTGTTGGTGTTTGTACTTCTTTTGATACTGAGTTGTTGGCTCGTAGGCTTGGTTTTGATGTTAGGTCGTTGAGTTCTGTTGGTTCTGTTGATTTGGCTGTTGATGGTGCTGATCAGGTTGATTTTGATGGTAATTTGATTAAGGGTGGTGGGGCTGCTCATTTTAGGGAGAAGGTTGTTGCTTCTTTTAGTGATCGGTTTGTTTGTATTGTTGATGATACGAAGGTTGATTCTGAGTTGGATTTACCGGTGCCTATAGAGGTGGCTCCGTTTGCGTTGGAGAATGTGTTGGGTGAGATAGGTTGTTTGGGTGGTGAGGGGGTTTTGCGTAGTTGTGGTGAGAAGGATGGGCCGTTGGTTACGGATAACGGGAATTTTGTTGTTGATACGGATTTTGGTAGGATTCAGAAACCGGAGAGACTATCTAAAGAGATATCTTGTATAACTGGGGTTGTAGAGCATGGTTTGTTTCCGGGGATGGCGGATAGTGTTTTGGTTGGTAGTAGTGATGGTGTTAGGGAGCTTAGAGAGATTAAGGGAAATGAAGAGAGATAGTTTGTGTTGTTTGTGTTGGTTTTTTGTTGGTGGGGAAGATTATTAGATTAATAGGGTTTATTTTTCTGTAGCTTGTTTTGTTAATTGAATGATTAGTTAGTATAGGTGAATATGAATGGTTACTTTAAGTGTGATTAAGGCGGATATTGGTAGTTTACCAGGGCATGTTAGGGCTCCGAGTAAGTTGGTTGATCGTGTTAGGGGTGTTTTGGAGGATGGTAAGTCGGATGGTGTGTTGATTGATTATTATGTTGGTTGTTGTGGTGATGATATTGATTTGGTTATGAGTCATGACCATGGTGTTGATAGTGAGGAGGTTCATTCTCTTGCTTGGGATGCTTTTCAGGAAGGAACTGAGTTTGCTAAGGAGCTTGGTTTGTATGGTGCTGGCCAGGATTTGCTTTCCGATGCGTTTTCGGGTAATGTGAAGGGTTTGGGTCCCGGTTCTGCTGAGATGGAGTTTGATGAGCGTGAGAGCGAGCCTATCCTAGTGTTTTTGTGTGATAAAACCAGTCCAAGCGCGTTTAACTATCCTTTGTTTAAGATGTTTGCAGATCCGTTCAGCACGTCAGGACTTGTTTTAGACCCTAGTTTGCATGAAGGATTCGATTTTGAGATACTGGATTACTATGAAGGTGATACAGCTACATTGAGCTGTCCTGAAGAGATGTATGACATCCTTTCCTTACTAGGAATCGTATCCAAATACAGTATCGAATCGGTTTCTAAGAAAGATGGACGGCCTGCAGCAGTTGTAAGCACTGAAAAACTGAATTTAATGGCCGGAGAATACGTCGGTAAAGACGACCCAGTCGCAGTCGTAAGATGCCAATCCGGCTTCCCAGCCGTCGGAGAAGCACTAGAAGCCTTTTCATTCCCACACCTAGTCCCAGGATGGATGCGAGGATCACACAACGGCCCACTAATGCCAGTCAGCGAAGAAGACGCCACACCAACAAGATTCGACGGACCACCAAGAGTAGTCGCCCTAGGCTTCCAACTAAACAACGGCAAACTAGAAGGACCAAGAGACCTATTCGACGACCCATCATTCAACACAGCAAGAAAAAAAGCAAACGAAGCAGCCGAATACATGCGAAACCACGGCCCATTCCAACCACACCTACTAAGCGAAGACGAACTCGAATACACAACCGTCCCAAAAGTACTAGAAAAACTAGAAAACAGATTCAAATAACAAAAACAAACCAAACCAAACCAAACTAATCTAAACTAATCTAGTTGACTAGGTTTGTTGGGTTTAAGTTGGGGGTTGGCCTGGCTATAGCTGTGTTTGGCTGGGTTTTTTGGTTTGGTTTGGTGTTTAGTATTGTATCGTATTGTATTGTATTGTTGATTTGGATTGTGTTTTGTTGTATGGTTTTGGTGTTTATTTGTGTTGAGAACTGGAGAGATTATTGAGGATACTAAAGAGCTTGTGGGGATTCCTTCGTGGAGTGATGAGTCTGGGGCTTCTGAGTTTGTTGCTGATTTGGTTGGTGGTGAGATTGATGAGGTTGGTAATGTTTTTGCGAGTAAGGGTAGTGGGGGTCCTGAGGTAGCGTTTGTTTCGCATTTGGATACGGTTCCTCCGTCTGATGGTCTTGATGTGCGGGTGGAGGGTGGTCGTATTTATGGTCGTGGTAGTGCTGATATGAAGGGTACTTTGGTGTCGATGGCTAAGGCGTTTTTGGATGCTCAGCCGAGTTGTACTTTGACTTTTGCGTCTTTTGTTGGTGAGGAGACCGATGCTAGAGGGGTTAAGCATGCTGTTGAGAGTGGTTTTCAACCGGATTATGCGGTTATTGGTGAGGGAACTGTTGGTTATACGGAGAAGGGTGAGATAGATGTCTGTATAGCTCATAGAGGTAGGCGTGAGTATAAGGTTATAACTAGGGGCCGTCCTTCACATGCATCTCAACCTCATTATGGGGAGAACGCGATATATAGCATGATGGATGTTATAAAGAAGATACAGGAACATGAACATCCCGAGGAAGAGATATTTGGGGAAAAGGTGAAGGCAAGTAGTTGTGTTACTCAGATTGAAAGTAAAGGTGCGGCAAACGTCGTGCCAGATAGATGCCAGATAACTGTCGACGTACGTACAACACCCAACAACAAATTCGAACTAGACCTTGGAGACGAAACACAGATAACCTCAGACGTACCACCAATGGTAACAGAAGACGAGAAACTGATACAAAACATAGAAGAAAGCATCAACCGAGTAACTGGATACCAACCCAAACGAATTATAAAACCACAAACCACCGACAGCGGTTTCTTAAAAGAAAAAGGAGTCGAAACAATAGTTATCGGAGGCGCCGAATCCAAAGAACCACACAGCAACAACGAATCAGTATCCATCGACATACTAGCAGACCTATACGAAATATACAAACACTTCGCCAACAACTTCCCAAACCAAAACTAAACAAAACTAAACAAAACAAAACAAAAGATAAGATAGGACAACAAGCCATAACCGAGTAGTTATCTTATATTATGGTGTATATGTTGGGGGTTTGGTTTGGTGTTTGTGGGTTTTTTGGGGTAAATGATTTAGGTTGTTTGTGTGTAAATATTAGTTAGCGGTGTTAATTTGGAGTGTGGTTTAGATGGATGATTATAGAACTATTGTGTCTAGGTGTACTGATTGTGGTAATTGTGCTGATGTCTGCAGTATCTGTAGGGTAGTGGATGATTCTGTGTACAGTCCTCGTTCGAAGATTGAGTTGGTTGGTAAGTTGGAGGATGGTTTGTTTTTAGAGGAAGAGGAGCTTGACTCGTTATACTTGTGTACTATGTGTGGTTTGTGTGATGATGTCTGTCCTGAGGATATCCCTCTTTCAGATGTGATTAAGTATGAACGTGGTTTGGTTGCGGTTCGTGGTGAGGAGCCGGAGAAAACGCCGCATATAATCGATAATATACTTGAAGCGAAGAATCCAGGGGGATTTGACAACTCTAAACGGATGGATTGGGTGTCTGATGACCTGGAGTTTTCCGATGACGGTGAGATTGGGTATATGGCTGGTTGTTGGATATCGTTTAAATATCCTGAGATTGCTCAACAAACAGTTAAGGTGTTGAACAAGGCTGGAATAAAACCACAGTTGATCGAAGATGAGAAGTGTTGTGGTTTGTTTGTAACAGACAACGGTCATACAGCCGAACTAGAGTTATATGCAAAAGACTATACTATGGAGATAGAAAATCAGGGAATACAGACCTTGGTAGTTAGCTGTCCTGCTTGTTACGGCCAGATGAACGATATGTATCCACGGTTGTATCGAGAACCAGAGTTTGAAGTTAAGTTGAGTATGGAGGTATACAAAGACCTCATAGAAGAGGGAAAACTAGAGCTAGAGGAAACAGAAGGAGAGTTATCCATAAAAGACGGATGTCCAGTTTCCCACCTATTCAACATCCCAAGAGAGATAGTAGATGAAATGGGTTACTCAGTCAAAGAACTGTTCGAGGATGAAACAATCTGCTGTGGAGCACCAGCAGGGGTCAAACCTAACTACCCAGAGATATCAGAAAAAATAGGGAAGTTGGCGATCGATAAAGCAAAAGAAACCAGAGACGGAATGGTAACCTACTGTCCATTCTGCCAATACCACTACGAAGGAATCGAAGAAAGCAAAGACATACAGATGCAGGACCTAACAACACTACTACACAAAAAACTAAAATAAAAAAACCCAAAACCAAAAGAGATCAAGAAGGGGAAAACATTTTTTCCCCACAACTTTTTGTTTTTCGTTAGATTTTATGGAAAAGTGTTTTAGTGTTTCGGGTTTGATTTTGTTCTGTAGTTAGCTATAACTCCAAGATTAAATTAAAGTAAATATAATTAAATTAGATATGGCTTGGTTTGATTTGGTTTAGTAGATATATTGAATGATATGTTGGAGTTAATCTTGATTTAGTTAGGTAGGGTTGTGTTTGTTATGTTTGAGTGTGTTAATTTGGGTGTTTTTTATGGATGAAATTGTTGATAGGTTTAAGTCTGAGTTGAGTGCGATTGATGGTGTGGGTGTTGTTCGTGTTTTGAGTAGTGATGAGAAGGATAGGTTGTCTGAGATTGAGAAGGATGCTGAGGGTAGTGTGATTATGGGTCTTGGCCGTGGTGATAATCAGGGTATTAAGGAGGGTTTGGCTCGGGATTGTACTGTTGTTTTTTCAACTAGCGGTGAGTTTAGGTGGCCTAAAGGCTCTAATGTTGTTATTAAGCATATGGATGAGGTTATTGGTGAGGAGTTGGATGATGAGGATGAGATTCAGCGTTTAGAGGAGTCGGATCGGAATGTGTCGGTGTCTGGTACTTTTGTGTTGTATAAGGATAAGTTGAGTAAGTCTGCTTTGAAGGATGGTGAGGAGCCGGTTGTTTTGTTCCCTCCTAAGCGTTTTAAGCGGCTTGAAGGTGTTGATGGTTGTGTTAGTCCTGTGTTTGGTTCTCCTTGTCCGCCAGCCGATATATATTTGAAGGAGGTTTTAGGTATTGAGGATGATGAAGAGCAGGGGACCGCTATTGCTGGATTTGATTTTGAGTAGTTTTTTAGGTTTCTGTTGGTTTCGGTAATTGGTGGTGTTTGGTTTATATGAAGGTATTGGTCAACGGTAGAGAGAAGGAGGTTGATGAGGGAACAACGTTAGGGGAGGTTGTGGACCTACCTTTTGGTTGTTCTGCTGGTCTTGTTAGAGAGGTGGAGCGGGTTGTTCAGGAAAAGGAGAAGGAGTTTCGTGTTGAGACCGATGTTGGTAGTTTCACTGTTGAGTTGAATGATAGCCCGCTTGCCAGCCAGTTCCTTGAAAACATTGATAGGTTGTCTGGTTTAGGTGTTAGGTGGTCTTCGAAGAAGATAACTGCGTTGGGGCCTTTCAAATCGGATGTGGAGATAGATAAATCGGTCTATAGTTATAATGTTGGGGATGTTTTTTTTGGTGTTAGCGGGCTTGACAACGACAATACCTACCTGATGATCTGTAGGGAGGATCATACTAAGAGTTATGGAACTATGGAGGGCGGTGTTGTTGGTAGGATTAAGCGTGGTAAACACATGGTTGATCGTTTAGATGCTGGAGATCAGTTTAATGAAATCAGTCCCGTTGTCTCTGAAAGGGAGCGGTTTGATTCTTTCAACACAACCGATTTGGATACAGAGCTTGTTGATGGAATGCAGGTTTATAGTAAGGTTGTTGTTAAGTTGAGTGACAAGGCTCCACTTTCAGCCGAGTATTTCCTCCGCAACACCGAAGATGGTTTTTTAGAGATCGATGAAAACACAGATACCTACCTAAAAAGTGAAGGCCGTATACGCAACCTGCCCAAAGAAAACAATATACGGCGTGCCAGGGGAGTTGTTTCTGTGAGGAATGATGGGGATGGCTGTGGGAACATATATCTATACAAGAATAATCGGCCGTTGCATGCTCATCATAATGTGGTTGGTGTTGTTGAGAGTGGTATGCCGTTGCTCGATATAATCGATAGTGGATGCCGTATCCAGGTTGAGACGGTTCCAGGTAGGATGTTGTCGATTGGTTTGACACAGGGTGAGGCAGCCAACCTGTTCAGTGGCAATGGGATCCAGCATAAACGTATTGGAGATACCGGGGACCAAGCGGTTATAATTAGGCAGGAACCTAGGTTGACACTTGATTTGAAAGAGGAAGGGGTTGTTGAGACCTATGGAGTAGACCCGGACAACATCATGGAGGTCGAGTTCTACTACGATGAAGCCCCAAGAACATTAGATTACTTTAAAAGGGTTTCTAGATTGATTTCTGAAGATGTAGGTCAGTTAGAGGTTTACTTCGCATCACAGAAAATATCCAACGTAATGTTCCAGGGAGACCAAGACCTAGCGGGGAACCTAACACCTGAGAACACACCAACCGATAAAGTATTGAAAGGAGAGATCGGTATTACAAATATGTCCAAACCTAACAAAGGGATGATTGGAATACGGTTGGAAGACAGTGAGAGGTATGGACCTACCGGTGAGGGATTCAAGGCAACCAACATCGCTGGAAAAGTGGTTAAAGGCCTCGATAAACTACGTGAGTTAGGTGACGGAGACACACTATACATAAAAGAAACAAACAAAAATGATGGAGGAAGTTAAATTGACCACAACCAAAATGATTGTCTTGTCTCCAGATTCAAGCCTGACACCAAGTTATGTTTCAAAGGTACTGCACCAACTGGATCTATCATTAACAGTTAAAGAGACATGTTATGGAGTTAACCTAGAAGGCCAAGAAGAAGATGTCGAGAAAGCTGTTGAAGAGGCAATGAAGTTGGGTAGCGAAGACGAAATATACATAAAAACACGTGGATTCCCAGTAGCAGATCACCGTAGATGTAGGGCGACAGAAGGCTCTAGACCAGGTTTCTGCCAACTACAAAACGAATTCAAAACAATGTCCATGGTTAAATCACCCCCAATGGGTCCGGAGCCAGAGGTTGAGAAAGACATAGAAAAAGCCAAAGAAAAAAGAAAGAAAAAACTGGACCCAAAAGAACTAATCGAGATATTCGAAATAGATGAGGAAGAATGATGAAGGTCTTTGTAAACCCCCCAAACAGCCTGATCATGTCAAAGTTAATCGAGAAATTAGGACACGAACCACTAACCATGATGGAGAGAGTTGGAAAAAAAGTAAAAGACGAAGGAATCGACTCCCCACCACTCAACATAACCGAGATAGACGCAGAAGAAGGATTAAAATACGCATCAAGCGAAGTTCCAAGCGGAGTTAGAGGACGAATGGCATTAATCGGCCCAATGATAGACGAAGCCGACGCAGCAATAATAATAAGCGACGCAGACATGAAGTTCGGATGCGTAGGCTGCGCCAGATCAAACGAACTAATAAACTACCTCATCATAAACCGAGACATACCACTACTCAAAGTCAAATACCCAGAAACAAAAGAAGAAGGCCAACAAATGGCGAAAAAAGTAAAACAATTCCTGGAGGAACAAAAGTGATAGACATAGCACAACTCTCATGCGGACCAGAACACAGCGGAATACAAAAAGAAGTTAACAAAGCAGCAGAATCAGTAGGAGGCCACCTATTCCAACCCGACGTAGACATAGACGACATAGAACCAGCAGTAGACGAATTCGGATTCGAACCAGCATCACCAAACCTAAAACTATTGATAGCAAGAGCCAAAAACATCGCAGACGGTAAAATAGACGCCGACGCAGCAATCATACTAACCTGCTTCCGATGCGCAGAAGGCGCATTAGTCCGAAGCGAAGTTCGAAAATACCTACAAAAAAACACAGACATACCAGTCGTAACATACGCATTTACAGAAAAAACCGACGCAGGAGAACTACTAACACGAATGGAAGCCCTAGTAAGCATCGTAGAAAAAAAAGACCTACTATCCTGGGACAAACAAGTCGGAACAAGCGCAGGCATAGACAGCGGATCATCAACAACAAAATGCGTTATAATGCAAGACGACCAAATAATAGGCACCAGCTGGCACCCAACAAAAGAAGTCATACCAACAGCCCAAAAAGTATACCAAGAAGCCCTCGAAGACGCAGACCTAAAACAAAAAGACATCGAAAAACTCGGAGTCAGCGGATACGGCAGACACACAATGGCCAAAAAACTCAACGCAGACCTAATCCAAGAAGAACTAACAGCAGGAAGCAAAGGAGCAGCCTGGCTCGCCGACACAATGAAAGGCGGAGCAACAATACTCGACATCGGAGGAATGGACAACAAAGCAATCAACATACACGATGGAATCCCAGACAGCTTCACAATGGGAGGAATATGCGCCGGAGCAAGCGGAAGATTCCTAGAAATGACAGCAAGCCGAATCGGCGTAGACATCGAAAAACTCGGACCACTAAGCCTAAAAGGAAACCCACACGCAATCAACATGGACAGCTACTGCGCAATATTCGGAATACAAGACCTCGTAACAAGCCTATCAGAAGGCCACAACATAGAAGACGTAGCAGCAGCCGCATGCTACAGCGTCGCAGAACAAATATACCAAGAACAACTACAAGAACTAGAAATAAGAGAACCAATAATACAAGTCGGAGGAACAGCACTAATAGACGGCCTACCCAAAGCAGTAAGCGAAATACTCGGCGGAAAAGACGTAATCGTACCAGACCACCCACAATTCGGAGTCGTAGTAGGAGCCGCCCTACTAGCATCAGCAGTATGGAAATAAAAAAAACAAACACAAAAACAAACACAAAACCAAACTACATAAAAAAACAAAAACCAAAACACATAAGAAATAAAGAGTTAGGTTGTAACGGAAAGCTATAACCAATTAAACGGATGTGTGTATGGTTGGTGTGACAGGGTTCAGGATGTTGTTGGTTTTTTTGGTTTGTTGGAGGGTTTTATGAAGTTGGTTTCAGCTAGGGAGGAGTTGGAAAGTCAGGGATATAGGTTTGTAGGTAGGCATACGGCTGTTAAGTTATGTCATTGGTTGAGGGAGGGTTTGCAGGGTAACCCTGGTTGTTATAAACAGCGTTTTTATGGAATAGATAGCCATCGTTGTCTTCAGATGACTCCTACAGTGGTGCATTGTAACCAAAAATGTCTTTTTTGTTGGCGTTCCTATGAGAATTGGACTGAAACCAAACTAACGGAACACGACCCAGCAAAAAAGTTGTTAGGTGGAGTTATTAAAGCACAAAAACAATTGTTAACTGGTTTTGGAGGGAGTCCAGAAAAATATTCACAAAAACTGTTAGAGGAAGCTAGAAACCCAAAACACCTAGCGATCTCATTATCCGGAGAACCAACACTCTATCCAGAGATAAACCAGTTGATTGAAGAAGCACATAAAAAACAACTAACAACATTCCTGGTAACAAACGGCCAACAACCAGAAACAATAAAAAACCTAACACCACCCACCCAACTCTACATATCACTCGACGCACCAAACAAAAAAACATACAACCAACTATGCAGACCAACAAAAAAAAATGGATGGCAAAACCTACAGAAAACCCTCAAAACACTACCAAAACATAACGGCCGGACAGCAATAAGAATAACACTCGTAAACGGATACAACGACCAAAAACATAACCAGTACGCCGAGATACTTAGAGAAGCACAGCCCGACTACATAGAAATCAAAGCATATATGCATGTAGGGCAATCCAGAAAAAGACTAAACCGACAGAGAATGCCAACAAACCAACAGGTAAAAAAATTCTCAGAACAGATAGCAGACAAAACAGACTACACCTTAACAGACCA
Source organism: Methanonatronarchaeum thermophilum (assembly GCF_002153915.1). Taxonomy (NCBI): domain Archaea; kingdom Methanobacteriati; phylum Methanobacteriota; class Methanonatronarchaeia; order Methanonatronarchaeales; family Methanonatronarchaeaceae; genus Methanonatronarchaeum; species Methanonatronarchaeum thermophilum. Next base: position 8,994 of record NZ_MRZU01000004.1, on the reverse strand, counting down.
CGTACCAGAAAGCCGAGTAACACTACTAACCAAAGACAAAACCCCCAAAATAAACAATAAGTGATAACCATGGAGCCACCTGAAATAAAATTCAAAACAGACACAGAAGCCATAATAGAAATGAACGAAACCGCCAAAATGATAATAGAAAACCCAGAAGAAGCAAAAGAAATAGAAGACATATTCACAGGCATAATATCACTAAAAATGTTCCTAAACCGAGAAGTCAAAACCCCAATAAAAACAAAAAACGGCCAGATGCTAGCAACAATACAAGCAGAAAAAAACCAAAACCACATCAAAACAAAACTACCATTCGAAAAAAACAAATGGCTAAAAGACATGGTCACAGCACAAAAACAACAAATCTACGAAATAGAAGCCTCAAGCACAGCAATAAAACAAATCAACAAAGCCGAAAAAAGACTAAAACAAAGCACAGACTTCCACTCACACGAAACAATACTACTAAGATTCAGCGACATCGACGAATTCAACAAACTCAGCCTACAACTCAAAGACAAAAACAACGTAAAAATAGAAGAAACAAAAACAATAAAAGACGAAATCATAGCCCAAATAGAAATCATACCCCCCACCATAAGATGGATCTAAAAAACCAAAACCACAAAAAACCAAACAACCCTAACTAAAAAATAAAGACCCAAAACTAAAAAATAAAGAAAAGATTTAGGTAGGTTGGCTTCTTTTTTTTAATATTGTTTGTTTTTATTGATTTTTTATATAAAGAGAGGTTGGTGGGAACCCTGTTTTAGGGTTCTCCGATATATGTTGGTTTGTTTGTGTTATTGTATGTCTTTTGCTAGGTCTTCTACGTTTACTGTTTTTAGTAGGCTTTTTAGGTCTATTTCGTCGACTAGGTCTTTTGATAGTCCTTCTTCCTCGTCGGAGGCCATCATGTCTTCTGAGATTAGGGATGTTGGTATTGTGACGATTGTTGCGTTTTCTACTGCTACTGAGTCGAGTGTTTGTAGTGTTCTGAGTCTGTATCCTTTTGTTCCTAGTAGTTCTGACGCGATTCTTGTTCTTACAGCTGCTTGTAGTTCTCCGTTTGCGTCGATTATCCTTGCTTTTCGGTCTCTTTCGGCTTCAGCACTTGCAGCCATCGCCCGCTCCATCTCATCCGGTATAGATACATCTTTTATTTCAACATCCATGATCTCTACACCGTATTCATCTGTTTTAGTGTCAAGCCGTTCCTTCATAACTTTAGCCATCTCCTCCCGTTCTTGAAGGATGGTGTCAAGATTTCGACTGCTGATCATGTCTCTAAGCATAGTTCTCGCATAATCAACGGTAACCCGTTCATAGTTGTCAACCTCCAACACCGATTGCTTTATCTGCTCCTTACCACGTCTAACACGTAAAAAGACTATCGCGTTAACCGACGTTGAAACATTATCCTTGGTCAAAACCTTCTGCGGACTTACATCAAAAGACCTGGTTCGATAATCAACCTTCTCAACCTTATGAACATAAGGAATTATAACATGCAAACCAGGCTCCAAAACCTCAATGAACTCACCGAACTTAAATTTAAGCGCCCGCTCATACTCCTTAATAATCACAATCGAATAAGCAGCGACAATCAAAAACAACGCCAAAGCAAAACCAACTAACGCAAACAACACAAGTAAATCCATAGTAAAAAAATATATATAAATACACAAAGATACAATTTTCCCCTCAAAACCACCCAAAAACCTCAAACCAAAAACAAACAACCCTAAAAAAAGTTGATTATATACATGATAGTAAGTATTCTATTTATTAGAAGTGAAATCTATGAAAAAAGAAGATATTGAATCCCTTTCAAAAAAAGTAATAAAACTCAAAGACCTTGTAGACTACCAAAAAGGCACCATCGTAAGCCGAACATTACTAGACAGAGATAGTGGCAGCCTAACCCTATTCGCAATCGACAAAAACCAAAACATAAGCGAACACACCGCACCCTACGACGCACTCGCAATAATCCTAGACGGAGAAGCAGAAATAACAATCTCAAACAAAAAACACAAACTAAAACAAGAAGAAACCATAATAATGCCAAAAAACGAACCACACAGCCTAAAAGGAACCAAAAAATTCAAAATGCTCCTAATAATGATGCAGTGAACTACCCCCCCTACCCGTTCATCCTAAAAGACTCACTCGTTAAGGATGGGGTCATACCCACGATTTTAGATAAAAAACCAAACAAAAAAACCAAAAACACAGAAAACCACTAGAAACAATAGAAACCAAATACCCCCAACTCTTCATTTAAATTTTTTTTAATTATAACTTGAAGCACTATAACAAAAAAACCAACAACATAAATTTTTTTTAACTTTTTTTTGTCTTTTTAATAGACTTTAACCTTGTTTATTAGATTTGTATGTACTTCGAATCGTATATTCAGCTAAAGTGTAGTAATTTTGGGGTATTGGTGGTTTTTTGTGTTTGTAGGTGTGGTATAGGTAATTGTGTAAAAAAATAAAAAAAATATAAAGTAAAATGAGAGAGGAAAATGAGGGAGGGGAGTGGAGAGGAGTTTTTGGGGGTTGATGTTTTTGTTTTTTTTGTGTTTTTTTGTTTAGTTGACGTTCATTTCTATGTTTAGTTCTTCGCAGAGTTCTTGGTATCTGTTTCGGACTGTTACTTCTGTTGTGCTTGCTGCGTTTGCTACTTTTTTTTGTGATCTTTTTTCGCCGCATTTTACGCTTGCGATGTATATTCCTGCTGCGGCTATGCTTGTTGGGTCTCGTCCGCTTGTTAGTTCTTTTTCTGATGCTTGTTTTAGGATTTCTTCTGCTTTGAATTGTACTTTGTTTGTTAGTCCGAGTTGGCTGCAGAATCTTGGGACGTATTCTTCTGGTTTTGCTGGTTGTAGCATTATTCCGAGTTCTGATGCGATGTATCGGTATGCTCGGCCTATTTCTTTTCTTGATACTCTTGCGCTGTCTGATATTTCGTCTAGTGTTCTTGGGATTTTGTTTTGTCTGCAGCTGATGTATAGTACGGATCCTACCATTGCTTCTATTGATCGGCCTTTTACGAGGCCTTTTTCTGCTATTTTTCTGTATATCATTGATGCGTCTTCGCTTACGCTTTTTGGTATGTTTAGTTGTGAGGCCATTCTGTTTAGTTCGCCTAGGGCGAGTGCTAGGTCTCTTTCTTTTGAGTCGCTGAATTTTGATTGTCTGTGCCATTTTCTTAGTCGGTAGAATTTGGTTTTTTTGTTGGAGCTGATTGAGTTTCCGTTGCTGTCTCGGGTTCCGGTTCCTATGTTTGTGGAGAGGCCTTTGTCGTGTGTCATTATGTCCATTGGGGCGCCTACTCTCATTTTTTTGTTTCTTTCTTCGCTGTCGAATGCTCTCCAGTCTGGGCCTGTGTCTATGAAGTCTCCATCGATTACGAGTCCACATTTCTCACATACTAGTTCGGCTCGTTCGTAATCTCTTATTAGTTTTATTCCGCCACATTCGGGGCATTTGTCGCTTTCTTCGTACTCCCCTATGTGGTCTCTTTCGCTTTTAACTTTTTTTTCTATTTCGTTTTGTGTTTTTCCAATTTCTGTTGACATATTATTACAACCATTAAACAATTTATTTTTTAACTGATTACCGTTAGAATGTGAATCGAATTGTTAATCGGCCTTTTTCTGCCTTTTTTCTGTTAGGTGGCCGTAACGAGTTTTGGTGACAATTTATTTAACTTAACTTGGATGTTTGGCTTTGTTTTCTCAGTTTGCTTGCAACCATGTTGTTGGTGGCCGCACTTAAATACTTTTCGGTTTTATCCCTCAATAACCACCGATAAGACTAGAAATAACTACCAAACAACTTCAAAAAAATACCCAACAACACAAAAACAACAATAAATATATAAAAAAACAAAACCAATCTAGTTTTTGCCGAAAAAACCAACAAAAAATACATCTAATACAGAAATTACCCAACAATTAACAACCCACATATATAACTGTTTTCATCAACACCACAAAAACAAATCCCAACTCAAAACCCCCTAAACCAAACAGACCCCAAAAAAACCAAGAGATTTAGTTTTTTTATTTTTTGTATGTTTTCGCTGTTTCTGTCATAGCTATTAGGTTCTCGATTGGTGTTTCTGGTGGCAACCCACAGCCTGAACATAGTATGTCACATCCTTCATCGATTGAACGCCTGCTTTCCCTAACCACCTTCTTTTGATCACCAAACAACAACGCATCCACCGGTGGGACATTTCCAAGAACCGCACACTCATCACCGACAACATCCTTCAAACCTCTTAGAGAGACAACCGAATCGACACTAACACCATCCGCACCAACCTCAACCATATCACTGAAAATCGGAGCAGTATCCCCACAAATATGCAAGATACTCCTATCCAAACCGGAAACCAACTCTTTTTGATACGGCAGTGCATACTCCCGATACATAGTTGGACTGATCAAATCAGTTGAAACACCAAGCACAACAACACAATCAGCTCCACACTCAACCAAATAACTTGCATACCGCTGACAAACATCAAGACAAACATCCAACAACTCAAAAACACCATCACACCCCTTATACACCTCCAACAAAAACTCCTCCATACCACGCACCTGACCAGCAACATAAAAAGGACCAGACAACGCAGCAAGAACAGGAACACGACCACCAACAATATCCTTAGCAAAACCTACAGCCTCACCAACAACCGACATACGACCCCCAACACCAACCTCCAAACCACCAACCCCCTCCAAACCCGAAATAGCATTCTCAACAATAACAGGCTGCCCAAAACCACATGGATAACGCAACCTACAACCCAAAAACTCACAAACAACATTCATATCAAAAGGAAACCTAACACTCTCAACACCACCAAAACGAAACCCAGCCATACCCAAAACACTCATACTCCAACCCTCCCTCAAAGCACCAGGCCAAAAACAACCACACAACCTCATCAAATCCACCGTACCAGTCTGCAAAGGCATAACACAAGGAACACGATCAACACCAACCAAATCAAGCGCCCTAAAAAAACGCTCCCTACAACCATACATAGACAACAAAATCACCATAATGAAGTTAAAAAAACAATACTACATAAAACTAATCAAAAACCAAAAAATCAAACCAACAACCCTTTCTTCACATCATTCATATCTGGATGGTTTAAATGCGTCAAAGCCTTCTCGCTAAGTTCATCGATTGATTCGGCTTCAGCAACCTCTCTCCGGATCTCCTGCCATTTAGTATGCCTAACAAAAATCCGAACCGGAACTTCATCAAGACTTAGCAACTTAACCATAGATACTCGATGACGTCCATCATCAAAAATAAACTCACCATCACGCCCAATATCAACCAAAATCTCTTGTTTTTCTGGAATAATCCTAAAACCATCATTCAAAGGATAACGCTTACCTGTATTTTTATTTCCATGCAACTCCTTCTGAGTTTTATATCCATTTTCTTTTATCTCAACGAAAAGCCTATCCAACATATCCAACCTATTTAAAAACTTCTCCCTACTACCATACCTAGAACTTGAATTCGGAGAATTTTCAACTTTTTCTAATCCGTGTGTATAGAATTCAGTCACGTTCCAAGGCTCTTCGTTTATATAGTGTTCTTTAAAAGACTGGTATAAAAAATATTTATTAAAAAGAGCAAGTTTTCTATTGTTTTTTGAGGTAGTTTCTTTAATCTGTTGGGGGGGGGCGTTGGTTTTGTTAACATCCCAACTGCCTGGTAGGATGTAAGAGTATTTTTTTGAATAATATTCCTGAAAACTTGGTATCACCATGTATTTAATTTTTTTAGGATTTATATAGATTATTTTGTATGGATTTGGTAAAGAATTTGTTTTTCTGTATTTAAGCCAGTTGATATAGTAGTTTTTAATTGAACGGCAATTCTTAAGACTACAATTTGATTTTATGTATCTATAAATAGATTTAGTAACTCCCAATATTCCTTTTTGTCGCTTTATCTCTTTTATTCTCTGTATTTTTCTTTTATTCTGTCTCTTAATTTCACTGATATTCATTGTTACAATACTTAATGAAACTTGATTTTTTAAATTCTTTATTGAGATTGTTTTTTGCGATTATAAAGAAACCTTATTTTTAAAGATATTGTTATTTTTTGATTAGATTTAAGTGTAGGCACCTAAGAGTTAAATGGGTCTGAATTAAATTGATTTTCAATGAATCTTGATCAGAAAGCTGTTTTGGCTGGAGTTGTTTTTGGTTTAGGGTTGTTGGGTGGAGTTATAGCTAGCGCTACCTATTATTTAGGTAACCAAATATCTGAATGGATTCCTTGGGCAGATCTTCCTGGTATTTTGGTTCAGATTGCTGGGTCTTCAATCTTCCATTTGGTTGCTGTTGGTTTTGTATCGAGTTTGTCGGTTTTGTTAATTTTGTATGTTCATGCGGTATATACCAGTTGATCTATCATTGAGGTTTTTATTTTTTGAGTTTTCCTTTTATTTCTCCGCATTCTATGCAGATGTATAGGGTGATGCGGTTGTATTTTTCCATGATTTCTTTCGATACCCTTTTTTCTTTGAATCCGATGAATGGTGTCGCTATCGATGGTATTGAGTTAGGTAGTTGTTTTCTGATTACTTTCATTCTTCCTTCACATTCAGGACATTTCAATTAATAAACCTCCAAAATAAATTTCGGGTTATTTGGTTTTGTTTTTGATTTTGGTTAGAATCCATTTTTCTTCATCTCTTTTTGTATTTCATTTATGAATTGTTCTCCATCTCCGTTGTTTTCTGTGGTTAGTGTGATTGTTATGTATATGATGGTTGCTGTTATTAATCCCCATATTGCTGGCCACCAACCTAATGGTTCTAGGTTGAGTATGTATAGGGTTATTACTATGATTGCGGGTATTGTCATGCTTGTTGTTGCTGCTTTGGTGGTTGGTTTTTTCCAGAAGAATGCTCCGATTATGGTTGGTGCCATCACCAATAGTCCTGCTGATGCGGCGCTTGCTAGGACTGCTATGAGGTCGAGTCGCATGCTTGCGAATATGATGCATGCGAGGACTAGTGTTAGTATTATTCCTTTGTTTAGTAGGATTTCTTTTTGGCTGGGTATGTCTTGTTTTTGGGTTATGAGGTCTCTTCCTCCGATTGAGCTTAGTGTGAGTAGGACGGAGCCGAGTGTTGATACTGAGGCTGCGAAGATACCTAGGAAGACAATTATTCCTAGTGTTTCTGGGACCATGGTTAGTAGTACTGGCATTGCGTTGTCGGGGTCGGTTAATCCTGGTATTAGGTTGGCTGCTGAAAGACCTAATAAGGTGGATATTATTGTGTATATGAATCCGAACAATGCGAAATAGATAACCATTTTTTTGAGGCTACCTACATCTCTTGAGACGAACATTCTTTGTGAGACTTGTGGGTTTGTCAAGGCGAAGAACGCCCACGGTAATGTTAACCCTATAAACATGTTGAAGTCCCAGGTTATCCCTAACAACTCGGGGTTCTCCACTGTTATTGTGTTTACAAATTGACCTGGAGATCCAAAGAAAACATAAAATATGTACACCAGTAATATGAGTGCTGAGACGATCATTACAATCGCTTGTACGGCGTCGGTGAGTGCTACGGAGCGCATTCCAGCCCAAACTGTCACTGCGATACTTAATACCGCCACGATGTAGACGCCGTGCATATAGGGGATTGCGCCTCCAGTCATCCCCTCTAACAGGAAACCTACACCCATCATCTGTATAGCCATATACGGAATCAACATAACCAGACAGATAACCGCAGAAACAACACCAGCAGTATATCCATACCTCTCAGACAACAACTCAGGCGGCGTGATAACCCCATAAACACGGCTCGCACTCCAAAACCTAGGAGCAAAAACAATCAACAACAATATAGTGAACACGATGTAAGTCATCTCAAAACCGAGAGCGGCAACACCTCCAGAGTATGTAAGGCCAACCAACCCAACCATCATGAAAGAACTAAAGGTGGTTGCACTATACGTCATAGCAGATACAAAACCACCTAGGTCGCGTCCAGCCAACACAAACTCATCAACACCACTACCCAACCCCTTACGACTATACTCAGAAAGAACAACGATAACAACAACCCAGAAAGCCATCGCTAGATAGAGGTAGGCAGGCTCCAAACTCAATCACCCCACCGACGAACCACCAAAAACCCAAGCAAGATAAAAACCGCTGTAATCAACGTCCAATAAAGATAGGAGCCCAAGAAACTCTCTACCTCAACTAAAAACAGGTAGGGGACAACGGTAGTTAACACGCCTACTAAAACCAAAACCAACGCTCCCAACAAAAAACCAGACAACCAAGACAAACCTAAACCCCCCATCTGTTCACCTCACTATACCTTATAACTCTTAAAATGTCTTTTGAACTTAATTTTCTTTATAAATCAATTTTTCTTCTAGGTAATAATCGATTGTTTCTTTGATTTTACTTTCCAAACTAGATTTCTTTTCCATGAGTTCTTGGTGTTCTTTCTGTTTTTTTTCTAGAGACCGCTGTTTCTTCCTTAACCTACTTTCTTTCTTTTTTAACTGCCGCTCCAACCTATTTTTCTCGTCTTTCTGAGGCTTTAAACTTTCTTGAATCTTCTTCTCCAACTCTTTGATCTCTTTTTTTGTTTCTTTGTATCTACTGACCTTATCCTCGATCTCCTGTTGTTTGTCCTGGATTTTATGCACCCTATTTATTTTTTTGTTGTCAACATCGATTTCACCGGAACTATCTAGATCAATTATCTCTTCTACAAGACTATTCAGCCGGTCAGGGTCTTTTAAAGCAATTTTATATGGTTCATCTGAATACTCAACTTCCCGGCCGGTAGTGTAGGTATACTTACGTAACACACGCTTCAAAACACCTAAAAGAGAAACAAGCTCGTTCTCAAGGCCACCAAGTTCATCCCTCTTATCTCTAAGCTGTTTTTTTAATT
>NZ_MRZU01000003.1:737500-749813 GCF_002153915.1 Methanonatronarchaeum thermophilum | reverse complement strand
GGAACTCTTTAACCCCTCAACCACATCCTCAAGCTCAACAAACAACTCCCTAAGCTCACCCTTAAGCTCCTGCACCCCCTGCTGAGCACTATCACGCTCTTCCTGAGTACGCTGCTCAAACAACTCAAAAGCCCCATCCAACGACACCTCAACCTCTTTATCACCAAACAAACCACCAAAGCCAGGAATCTTATCAAGAAAACCCAAATCCAAACACCACCCAAAAAATAAACCTAAACCAACATATCAAGTTCCCAACCCACAATAAAAAACAACCAAAAAACATGATGCTGCCGGAATTGGGTATATGTTCAATAGTTCAGGCTCTTATACTGGGGTTGACCTTGACAATGTGGTTAATGAAGATAAACCAAATAAAGAAGCTAAAGAAATAATACAAACACTAGATAGTTATACCGAGTATTCCCCTTCTTTAACTGGTTTTTATATTATTGTTAAAGCGGATAAGGAAACCGATAAAGCAAGGTCTGAACTTATAGACAACCCAGAAAGTGAGATTGAGATATACGACAACCTACGTTTCTTTACATTCACAGGCCGTATATACCGAGATTATAGCGAGATAAAAGGCCGTCAAGACGAATTAAACAAGGTTGTGGATAAATACCTTTCTAGGTCTGACCCCGAGCCAGAAACCCCGGAAAACAAGGATATAGACGGGTCTAAACCGCATGGCCTCGAGCTTAAAGATCTTCATGAAATAGCAATGAAAGACAATAAATTCAAAGAACTATATCAGGGCGACATATCCAGTTACCCCAGCCAAAGCGAAGCCGATCTCGCGTTAATGAGTAAAATGGCGTTTTACACGCAGAAAGACCCCTCACTTATGGAAAACTGGTTTAGCCGATCGGCGTTAGGTCAACGCCGGAAATGGCGGAAACGCAGAGATTATCAGCACCGCACAATAGATAAAGCAATTTCAGGGACCACAGAAACCTACGACCCCAAAACCTCCAGTTCTATGGATAAAAAAAGGGATAGCGGGAGAAAGAGCTTTCTAAACCTGCGGCCATCATAGAAAAAGCATTGCTTAACCTGGATTTTAACCCTAAAGAGCTAGCGCGTAAATGGGATAACAAAGAACAGCACAACAATTATTTTTCGGTATCTGACCTTTTCGGCAACATCAAAACCTTAAGGACCGGGTTAAACAAGCTGCGGAGAAACCGGATCGGCCGGAAAAAGAATAATATAGATCAATCTGAAAGGAAACGGGTTATAGCCGAAGCTGTGAAACTTGATTTAGACGGTAAAGGGGAATTTCTAAAAAACAAAGATAACGGTTATTTCTATTACTACGAACCAGAAACCGAAGTCTATAACCTAAACAACATCGGCCAGCTTGTATATGATAAATATGACGTTGAACCCTCAAGCCAGGAAGGTAAATTAATTGAAAGTGTATTAGAAAGCCATACCGAATATAAAGGCCGTGAAGTAACGGTCCGGAAACTGTTTTATTATGATGACCTCGAAAACAAACTCTATATCCACGACCGAAACAAACTCTATTACGTTCTAGATGGCCAGGAAATCAAAAAACAAGAAAACGGATCCAAAGGCATTTATTTTGTGGATCAGGCAACAACGGGAGAACTCAAATATATACCAGAAAGTGAAAGAGAGCTAGGTTTCGAGGTTAAAGGCAAAATATCAAGTGATTTTAAAGCGGGTACGTGTAAACTACATAGCTTTATAGCTAACCAAACAGCTTTTACCTCAACCACAAACCTAACCGCTGACCAACAACGTTTACAGCTATTATTACATTTTTATGTTATTCCATTCAATGAAGCGGTTAATAGCAAGCCAATAATGATATTTAACGGCCGTGAGGGATCCAGTAAATCGGCAACACTCAAAAAACTAGGTCTATTTTTTGTTGGTGAAAAATACCTCCCCAGGTCCGAACCTGACGCTAAAGAAGATTTTTTCATTGCGTGCAGTCAACAACCCTTTACGTTTTTTGACAACATAGATAACAAACCACAACCCTGGTTTGAAGATGCACTCGCGGCAACAGCAACGGGAGTTAGACAAACCACAAGGAAACTGTTTACAGATAATGAAGAAGTACACGGCGAACCCAAGACCTTTATAGGTATAACCTCGCGAAACGTGGAGTTTAGACGTGCCGACATCATGGATCATAGCCTACTTTTCCACCTGGACCGGTTAGATCAGGTTGTGGATAAACAAAACCCATATGTTGGAGAAAGGGACCTTTGGCGGCCGATATTTGAACATAATAATGAGCTTTGGAGTGAGTACATGGACCGGTTAAACCAAATAATAGCCTACATAGACAACAACCCCAAAACCATAGGGTCAAGCCACCGCCTAGCTGACTGGGCCATAATGGCCAAAAAAATAGCCAAAGCACTAGACCTAAACCAAAAATACGACATAAACCAGATATTCGAGAAAATGGAAACTGAAAGAGCAGCGTGGACCCTTAAAGATGACAACCTTTTCCAACACCTAAAAGAAGCTATTGCCGAAGGCAATTTACCACAAAACCAAGAACTAACAGCTAAAGAAATAGCGGAGAGGGTCAACGAAATAGACGAACATATCAACTACAAACCAAAGACAATAGGCCGGAAACTATCAACCAACGAAAGAGCTTATAAAGAAATCTTCAACCTAAAACGTGAAAAACAAGGAAACCGATATGTCTATCAATTTCCCACACAAAACCACATAGAAGCCGAAGAAAGCCAAAACACCCAAACCCTAACCCAAACCATAGAACAACCCCAAAAACCCCAGAAACAACGAATAAACATAATCATAGACCACTACGAACAAAACAAACATTCCGGCCTAATCCTAAAAGAATATCTCGAGAAACTAACCAACGAAACAGAACTTGAAAACAACGAAAAAACAGCTAAAGAAATCGAGAAACTCCGGGAAGAAGGAAAAATAACACTACTAGCCGACACCGAAAACAACGAAAACAACGAAAACAACGAAAACAACAAAATAGAAACCTGGGACCTCTCAAAACCAAACCAAAACAAAGAAGGGTAAACCATGAAACAAAACACAATTAAAAACATAAATATGAGGAAAGACGAGCCAAACCCAAAGCATTTTCTCGAAACAATGCAAAAAATACGTGAAAAAACAAACACAAATAAGATAATAAACAATTTCCTAAACTAACCCCTGAGAGAAGGCAACTTTCGGGGTCAAAGGTACGGGGTTGTGTGCATAAAACCCGAAAGACCACCCCTCTAAAAAGAGGTTTAGAAAATGTTAAAAAAATACCTACAACAAACCCAGTTCTTTAACACAATCATAAATGAAGAAAAACAATTCCAGAAATACAAAAATACATTTCAAGAACTGGATTGTATCGGAATAATGGTTTTACCTGACTGGCTAGCTATGCAGAAAGCGTGTTTAACTGGTATGCTAACAGTACCACCCAGGCGTTTAGGCGTACGCATGGAAGATAGAAGATTAATCCTAATAACCAACGTATATGATGAAAGCAAAAAAGCCATAAGAGTAGGTATAACACAACCAGAAGCCCATAACCTCGGAGATAACACATGGATCCGATGGATACCTAAAAAACTAATCATAGAACACCACCCTAAAGACCTATACCCAAACCATGATTTGATAAAAAAACATGAAAACAACCCCTAAACCCCGTTTCGTGTTTCATAGAAAAAACAAAACAAAAAGGGTGAAAAACACATGAAAACAACCAAAACATACCAAAACAACAAAGGAAAATTACCGAAATACCATAGAAAAAACGAAATCAAAAAATTGCTAGAAAAAGCCAACCAGGAAAACCAACGAGATTATCTAATACTCAAAATAATGTGGGAAACTGGTTTAAGACTAAGTGAGCTAGCAACTTTAAAGGTTGAAGATATAGACTTCAAAGACAACACAATAACAGTACGTGAGGGGAAAGGAGGAAAAGACAGAGTAGTACCACTAACCAACGAAACCAGCAACCTCTTAAGAATGTTTACAAACAACCTAAAAAAACAAGATCAAGTTTTCAAGATAGGTAAAAGACAAATACAAAACATAGTTTCCAAATACGCAGAAAAAACAAACATAAAAACACACCCCCACAAATTTAGGCACTCTTTCGCGGTACATAGCCTAAAGCAAGGCATGGATCTCCGAACCCTCCAGAAAATATTAGGCCATTCTTCCCTATCCACAACCCAGATCTATTTAGACGTAGTAGCCGATGACGTAAAAAAAGAATACCAGAAAATATGGAAATAAATAAAACCCTTTTTTTAATCTCTCATTTCTGTTGTTTTTGTGTTCTAGAAATACTCTAAAGAAAAAAAGAGTGTGTTGGGGGAGGGGAGGAGGGTGTATGGAACAAACCACTAAAAACCATTTATAACTTAATAGCCATTCACCGTACAGGTATAAATAGCCATTCACCGTCAATTAAAACAACATGTACCACACCATCATTTGATTGTTCTGTTCCATGCTCATCTTCATATATAATACTTATTTCGACAGGTGCCCAGTCGTCAATGTGATCATAAACATTAAAATACCAAAACTCCTGCTCCAGGTCAAATTCATAGGAGTAAACAGCAGAATACCCTCTTTCAGCAGAATACCCTAGTTTTTCAGCTGCTTCTTCGACTGTCAATTCCTCGGTATCAATTGAAATCAACTCCATCTGCTGCCGTTGTTGTTCCCATTCGAATATCCTATCTTCATTCCAATTTTGCATTTGAGCTTGAGGAATTAGTTTATCTGTTGTTGCGTCGTAATCACCTTCAAAACTAGCTGTGAAGTAATCTTCGACTGCTGCTTCTGGCTCTGTGTCTAGTATTCCTAAGCATCCTGCTGTAGCTGCTGCTCCTGTGATCATTGCGAATGTTAGAAAAACTATTGCTAGGTTTTTTCCCATAAGTAAGTACCTATCTTGAAGTATTGTTCAGTTCGTTTATATAGTTTTGGTGGTTTATAGGGTTTCTGTATGTGTATGGTGATTTTAATGGTTTTTAGAAGGTTTTTCTCTGAAGAAAAATCTATAAGTAGTTTTTTTCTTTTGGTTTTTTAGGTTGTAACAGATAGGGGTCATTAATTATAATTGTTATTTATGTAACCCCTGGTGTGTGTAACTTTAAGAAATGAGATCTTCACGTGCGTTTAACTAAATAAAGGTAGGTCTTGTTTCTCTCATATGTTCACGCGCGTATAACTAGGTAAATGTAAAGTCTTATTTTTTTTACTCACGCGCATATAATTAAATAGTATAGGGGGTTTGTGTGTGAATTTTTATTGTAGTTTTTTAGGTTGTTTTCTTTGAGTTTTATTTTTTAGGTTTTCCGTTCTTTCGTGTTTTCTTTATGGCATTTCCAACCATAGTAACGCTAAAAATCCAAACACAAATATAGCCGCGATAATTACCCAGCCGATAGCAATATTGTTTTTTGTTTCATCATCCATAATTAAAAAACCTTATTGTGTTTTTTTATGTCTATTCATTAATATACATGGGTGTGTTTGGGTGTGTGCACGTAGTGAGATATTTATTTTAAGGTTGTTTTTTTGTCTTGTTTTGTGGGTTTTTTTGTTTGAAACTTTTTTTTATTACTGGTAAATTATTTGTTAAATTCTATTTTATTATGTAAAGATGGCAAAAAATAGTTCTAAACCTGAACGGTTCAATATTTATGTGTTTTTTAGGCGTAGTTGGTTCATTATTCGCTATTTCAGGTGTTTTTTTAGAATGGGTTACTGTTGATACTGGATTTGTTACAGAATCTTTGACTGGGTGGGATCTATACACTGCCCCAGAAGATAGTACTTGTTTTATCTTTTAGTGGTAGTTTTCAGAATTGTTAAGTTGTGGTCTGTCTAATTAGTTTGTGTTATGAATTTACGAGAAAGGTTTTTAGGTGCGTTGCGTGGGGAAGAGGTTGATATGGTTCCTGCGGTTAGTGTTACTCAGACAGGTACGGTAGATTTTATGGAGGCAAGTGGAAGTAGTTGGCCTGAAGCCCATTATGATGCGGAGAAGATGGCGGATCTTGCAGTTGCAGCATATGAGGTTGGGGGACTTGAGTCGGTTCGCTATCCGTATTGTCTTACTGCGTTGGCCGAGGTAGTTGGCTGTGGATTGAAGGAGGGCACTCGGGATACACAGCCCTCAGTTGAGACACATCCCGGGCTTGATGGCATTGAGATGCCGGATGACTTAAGCCAGGCCGGTAGGGTGCCTGAGATTCTGGAGGCAGCCAACCTAGTTCGAAGCAAGGTTGGTGATGAGGTCCCGATAATTGTTGGTATCGAGGCTCCGGATGAACTTGCTGCCCACATCCTTGGTTCCAGCAACTACATAAAGGGCTTGATCACAGATCCAGAAATGGTTGAGGAGGCTCTTGAAGTCTCAAATGAACTTTCGATGGAGTATGCGCAGCTCGTTTTAGATAGTGGTGCCGACGCTGTATGCGTACCAGGATACTCAACACTAGACATCGTAGACCCAAACAGCTTTAAAAACCTGATTAAACCAACATACAGGGAGTTCGTTGAGAACGTAGATGGCGACATAATAATGCACATGTGTGGCCACATAGACCAGATCATAGGAGACCTAGCAGACTGTGGATTCGAAGGAATCAGCATCGAAGCACAAACAGAAATACAAAAAGCCAAAGAAATAATCGGCAACAAAGCATCAGTAATAGGAAACATATCCACACCAAACACCCTACTAAACGGCAGCCCACAAGAAGTAATCAAAGAATGCCAACAAGCCCTAAAAGCCGGAACCGACATACTCGCCCCAGGCTGCGGACTAGCACCCAGAACACCAACAGAAAACGTACAAGCAATAGTAAAAGCAAGAAACCAATACTACCAAAAATAACAACAAAAAAATATCTTTTGGTTTGAAGTGAGAGTGCCTTGAGGCTTTACCCCGAGGTGGTTTACAGAAAGGTTTGGCAACATAAATCCCTAACTCTATAGTATAAGGGTTTTTAGCTCTGGAGTGGGGGATGGTCAAACCAAACACACTTATTTTATATATTGTTTATTTTGGATATTTTAATAATTATTTATGTATTTTTATGGTCTAAATTTTTTTGTTTTGTTTTTGGCTGTTTTTGTTTTTTTAGGTTAGTGTTGTTGTGATTAGGTATGTTATTATTGTTGATGTGATTATTGCGAGTATCCATATTATTATTGTTTTGGTGATTTTTTGTTTGCTTATTTTTTCTGCTCCGCCTATTAGGCCTGATCCTATTATTGAGAATATGATTATTTCGTTGAATGAGACTGGTATTCCTAGGAATGTTCCTGTGTGTGCTATTAGGCTTGCGGATAGTAGTGCGGCTGTTGCGTTTTTGTAGGTTAGGAGGCTGTATTCTCTTGATACTGCTTGTATGATTCTTGGGGAGCCGGTCCATGCGCCTATCATCATTCCGATTCCGCTGAACATGAGGAGTATTGTTGTGTTTATTTCTATTGCGTTTAGCATTGGTCCGACTACTAGGCCGGATTGGTTGGCTCCTGCTGTGAATGCTGTGTATGTTGCGAGGAATAGGAGTAGGTTGTTTATTAGTTGTTTTTTGTCTTTCATTTTGTTGTTGTTCATGTACCAGGCTACTGGGTAGCTGATTGCGATTGCTATGAAGGGTATTATTAGCCAGAATGTTAGTATGTAGAGTGCTTGGGTTGTTTGTAGTGTACCGCCTGCTGCTAGGCCGACTCCGATTGTGCTTCCGAATAGTGTGAAGGCGGTGGGCATTGGGTATTTGAATATGATTCCTCCGAGTATTAGGATGCTTGCTGTTGCTAGGATTATTGTTGCTAGGGGTGTTGTGAATTGGACTCCTGTTACTAGTTGGTTTCCCATGGTTTCAGCGACTGCTCCTCCTTGGAGTGTTGCGCCTGTGAAGGCGGCTAACCCGACTATTAAACTGCTTTTGAATATGCCTATGACTCCAGCTGATGTTATTGGTCCAAAACTAGGTGATGCACTGTTAGCACCTATTATCCAAGCGGTGAACAAACCGCTTAGGAACAACGCTATTAACAGTAGGATTTCCTGCATCTATCAATCCATCGCTTTCTTTATGGTTAGATTATGGTGTTTTTCGGTCTACTCGTGTTTTAGTGTGGTTTTTATCCGGCTGCGTTTTGACATCTGTCTATTTTTTCCATTATTTTTTCTTGTATTTCTGTGTCGTTTATGTTTATTTCCATAACGTATTTGTTGTTTTTTTTGCCTTTTATTTTGTTTTTTAATGCGTTTTTTTTGTTTAGGTGTGCGGATATTACTTTGCTGTCGAAGTATTGTGGGTTTGTTTTGCTGATGACGTTTTTGAAAACAAATTTCTCGAAGTTGCGGACCATTTTTCTGGCAACGGTGTCCGCTGATAGATAGAACTTCTTTACTCCTTTTTTCAGTTCTTCACTACGTTCCTTCGGGTCACTTTCCTCTTCAACCGCTTTCTTAACCTTCTTAAAACCATTTTTAACTTCCTTACTGGGTTTTTTATCCATTTCTTCCAAACGGTTTTTAGAGGTACATGAAACTTCAGCGGTTTTATCGATCATATCCCGTTTGTAATCCTCGTTCTCACGAGGCCGCCAATAATTCCAGTCATCAATCTCATCTTCAAACCCATTCTCCTCAAGAACCTTAGAGACTTCCCTACTCGTTTCAACGACTTCACTCCACTCTCCCTCAACCTTCATACCTGAAAAGGTTGTGTTTACCATTCTATATTTCACCAAATCTATTACTCTAAATCTATTACTCTGTGAGTGTTATATAGAGGTCATCCTACCTTATAAACCTTACGAACCAAAACCCAAAAAAACGGGTATAGATAGATATGTTTTAAGTGTCTCAAACCCATCTATTTGGGTAAGCCCAACAAACCCAACACGGGCAAAACACAAAACAAAAACAAAACCTAAAAAATAGTAAAGGTTGATGGAATCCAACCGACAAAAACCGATAAACTAAAAGTGTTTTATGGTTGGTTTGGGTTTTAGTTTGAAATTTAGGTTGGGTTGATGGTTGTTTTTATGTCGAATGTTGAGCGTACAACGGACTTTAATCGATGGATTTGTATGGCATGGCGGTATGTTGAGCTTGTTAAGCCTAGGGAGACGTTTTTGTTAATTTTTGCAGCACTGGCTACTGGTATAATTGCGGCACAAGGAATCCCTCCACTTGATACATATCTATTGGTTGCGGTGGCTGTTACTGCTGGTGTCTCTGGAACTATAACCCTAACAAATTATTTGGATCGAGACATCGATAGGCAGATGCGTAGAACACAGGATAGGCCTATACCCTCCCAGAGGGTTGCACCAAAAAACGCCCTATACTTCTCTACAGCATTAGTTATATTCAGTTTGATAATAGGCATCTACCTACATCCCCTTGCATTCTTCTTTGGAGCAACCGGAGTCCTAACATCAATCGTGCTAAGGAAAAAATCGATTTCCCACATACTAGGGGGATATTCAAGCGTAGCACCACTACTATTCGCCTGGGTCGCACTAGCCGAACTAAACCTAAAAATACTATTAATATCAATTCTAGTTTTCGTCTGGGTCCCAGTCCATGTATGGAGCGTGATGGTAGCATACAAAGAAGACTACAAACAAGCAGGGGTCACAATGTTCCCAGTAAACCAACAAGGAGACTTACCATTCAAACTATTCATAATCTTCTCAATACTAATATTCATAACCTCAATACTACTATACATACAAAGCACATTCACATACCTATACCTAACAACCGCAACCATACTAGGAATCTCAATGATAATAGGCTCAATACACCTCTACTACAACCGACAAGAAAAAAACGCATGGCTCCTCTACAAAATCAGCTCATTCCCATACCTCGGAATAATATTCCTAATCATGACACTAGAATACTTCATATAAACAAACCAATATCAACCAAAATAAAACTTAGATCTAAAATTAGTTTTAACTAAGAATTTCTATAAGAAAACCTGTATGAATGTCTTTTAAATTGGGTTTGTTGTTAGTTTTCGGTGTTTTTTTTTGATAGTTTTTTTAGGTATTTAGGTTCTATAGGTATGGAGTGTTTAGTTTAATAAGTTGCAGGAAACTAAAATGAAGAGTAAGTTGGTTGTTAGAAAAATAATTAAAAAGTTTATAATTTCTATAGAAGAAATTCAAAATAAACAGGATGAACGCGACGATAAAAATTTAATAGCAGAATGAAAACTGCTTAGTTGAGGAAATTTTATTGAAAGAGAGTAAGTTGGATTGATTGATTTGGTTGGTTTGGTTTTTTGGATGGTGTATCTAGTTGTTGGCTACTAAGACGATAGGAGAGGCGAAAGATACTCTTAGGAAATTGGTTAGTTATTCGTTAGATGGTGATGGGAATGCTCCGCCTGTGTTTTTGTGGGGTGGTCCGGGTATAGGTAAGTCTGCGATTATACAGCAGATAGTTAGTGAGCTTGGTATGGATGTTGAGGAGAATTTTATTGATTTACGTTTGACGCAGCTTGATCCGGTTGACTTGAGAGGTCTTCCTAAACTTGATTCAGATGAGTTCGTCCGTTGGTCCATACCCCATTTCCTACCTAGGGATGGAAAAGGCGTCTTATTTCTGGATGAATTGAATCTAGCGCCTGGAGCGGTTCAAAACGCCGCATACCAACTGATTTTAGATAGACAGCTCGGTGAATATAAAATGCCCTCAAGATGGGTGATAATCTCCGCTGGAAACCGACCAGAAGACCGTGCCGGAGTAAACCCAATGAAATCCCCCCTATCAAACCGATTCATACACTGGGAAGTAGAAACAAACATAGAAGACTGGAAAGACTGGGCCTACAAAAACGATGTAGATGAACGAGTAATCGGATTCCTAAACTTCAAACCCGAAATGCTCTACCAATTCCAGCCTGAACAGAGTGAACACGCATTCCCAACCCCCCGAACATGGGAAAGAGTCTCACAACTCCTAGAAATCGGGTTCACAGACACAAACGACATAGCAAGCGCAATAGGACTAGAAGCAGCCAGAGAATTCCAATCCTACATCAGCATGAAAGAAGAACTACCAAACCCACAACAAATCCTAGATGGAGAAAACATCATACCCGAACGCCCCGACATACTACACGTAATAATAACAAGCCTAATAGAAACAGCAAAACACCAAACAGGCCATGAACAACGACTAATGGAATACGCAGAACAACTACCAACAGAATTCACAGTACTACTAATAAAAGACGCATTAAGAGCCGGAATACAACTACAAAAAACACAAAAATTCACAAAATTCGTACAAAAACACAAAGGAACAATCATAGAAAACACACAAAACATAACATAAATAACCAAACTAAAGAAAGTATATGGCTATCCAGATAACAACTCCAAGCCGCCTCCACTTCGGATTCCTAAACCTAAACAAACAAAAAAACCTCGGAGGAATCGGCCTAACAATCCAAAAACCCAACAACAAACTAACAATACAAAAAACCAACAAAACAACCATAAAAAACGGAAACACACAAATAAAAAACAAAACCCAACAAATAGTCCACCATCTAGACCTACCTGGCTTGGAAGTAGAGGTTGAAAGTTACATACCGCCTCACAAGGGCTTTGGCTCCGGAACACAAACCACCCTAGCACTACTAACAGCAACCAAAAAACTCTACAAACCAAAACTCGATATAGAAAAGGTTGCCAAAGAACTAGGTCGACTAAAATACTCAAGAGTCGGTTTAAACGCCTACCTACACGGCGGATTCATCCTAGAGATGGGTCAAAAAAACAAAACGTATATAGAGAAATTCCCAGAAAACTGGCAGATATTGATAGCCGTTCCAAAAGGAAAGGGAGAACACGGAAACAAAGAAACAAAATCGATCCAAGAAACACTACCCATCAAAGGATATAGCGAGCGTGTTTCAAGCGAAATAATAACAAGGATGATACCAGCAATAGGAAAAGACCTACATACCTTCGGAAAAAGCTTGAACAAAGTACAAAGGGAGATGGGCAAGGCCTTCAAAGAAATACAGGGAGATACCTACTCAACCCCAGAAGGCCAGAAACTAGTTCAACAACTCAAAAAGTATACCCCTGCGGTAGGTCAGAGCTCATGGGGCCCAGCAATATACGCAATACTAGAAAACGATGTTGATGAAGCTTTTGAAACCGCCAAAAAAACAGTCGACAACGTATTCATCACCAAACCCAACAACAAAGGAGCAAAAATAACATACCCAGACTCATAGAACAGAGA
>NZ_MRZU01000003.1:725000-732500 GCF_002153915.1 Methanonatronarchaeum thermophilum | reverse complement strand
TGCTATCTCCATTTAGGCAAATAACTTTAACATCTGAACTTAAATCATAATCTTCTAGAACTTTAGAACTAATTTTTGAGGTCAATAAGTATACATTATGGCCATTTTCATTTAAGAAATTACATTCTTGTATAACAACTCTTTCAGCTCCACCTAATTTATCTAATTTTAACGAAAGAACTATGGTATCCATTTAAACACCTGGATATACCTCAAAATTTACTTTGAAAGTTTATCTAAATCAAAAACATTATGTATTTTTCTAAGTGCTTTATCCGTTTCATTATTTCTAATTACGAACGAAATATTGTATTCAGATGATCCTTGGCTTATCATTATTATGTTTATTTTTTCTTCACCAATGGCAGTAAATACTTTGCCAGCAACTCCAGGAGTACCAGCCATACCGCTACCCACAACGGTAATGACTGAAACCTCGTTGTCAGTGGTTACATTCTCTATTTTGTTTCTTGAAAATTTATTTTCTAATGAAATTCTAGCTTCGTTTAAATCATCTTCTTTTACTAATAAAGATATGATTGGCTCTGAAGAACCTGTACTAATCATGATTACATTTATATCTGATTCAGCAAGAGCGCTAAAAGCATCCGCAGCAACTCCAGGAGTCCCTATTATATCTATTCCACTTATGTTTACTAGTGCGACGTCACGTTCAGCTGAAACCCCTTTAACCACTCCTTCTATCTTCTCTTCATCTTTAACTATCAAGGTGCCTTCAAAACTGGGATTAAATGTGTTTTTAACTCGTACTGGTATGTTTTTTTCTATTGCTGGCTCTATGCTTTTTGGATGTAGGACTTCTGCTCCAAAGAAAGATAACTCCATGGCTTCACGATATGAGATCCGCTTTAGAGTTTGAGCATCTTGAACAACGCGTGGATCTGTGGTTAGTAATCCGTCTACGTCTGTCCATATCCATATTTCATCTGCTTCGATTGCTCGGCCTATTGTGGATGCAGAGTAATCACTTCCACCCCGACCGAGAGTCGTAATATCTCCATTTTTAGAGCAACCTATAAAACCGGTGATAACAGGTATACTTTCATTTAAAAGAGGTAAAACGCTTTCTTTGATTCTTTTGTTGCTTTCTGAGAGTGGGATAGCACTACCATAACACTGATTGGTTATGACGCCTGCTTCACGTCCAGTTAGGTGCGTTGAAGGCACATCATTGTCTTGGAGAGCTGCACTCACTATAGGTGCGGAAAGCCTTTCACCAAAGGACATTAAGTAATCGAAAGAACGGTCTATAAAATTATCCATCTCCTCAGCCAACAACCGAAGTTCACCAATAATCTCATCTACCTCACCCAGAACACTATCAACTAAATCATTGTTAGATAGAAGTTTTTGAGCGGTTTCTTTATGCCGATCTTCAATCTGATTGATCAAGTCATGGGCTTTTTGTTTTTTTCTTTTTTTGAGGTTTTCGCCGATCTGTAGTAGTTGGTCGGTGGTTCCGGACATAGCTGAGACTACAACTACGACCTCGACTCCTTCATTATATTTCTCTTTGGTTATTAAGGCGACTTTTTTTATCATTTCGGCGTCCTTTACGCTTGTACCGCCGAACTTCATGACAACTCTATCCAGACTAGACATCTCCGCAGAATATAGACGAGGAATTATATTAAAACTTAACCACAAAAACCAAAGAAACAATTATATCTTAAAGAAAACCCAACAAAAGTATTAAAGGAAATAACATGACCGACCTTCGGAAAAAACTGGCAGAAGAAGCTAGCCAATTGATACAGGAAGCGGAAACACAATTACCTGGGTGGGCTGAACAAAGACTAAAAAAAGCCTACCATGAAGAAGAGGGTGTAGCTGAAACTCAGATTAAAAACATCCTCAGAAACCTAGAGATAGCTAGAGAGAAAAACAAACCAATCTGCCAGGACACAGGCCTAATCACATTCTACATTGAAGTAGGAAGAGACCTGCAGATAGATTTCTCGATTCAAGATGCTTTAGAACAAGCTGTCAAGGATGCGACCGGGGAATTGCCTATGCGTCCCAGCATTGTAAATCCATTAACCAGAAAAAATACAGAAGATAACACTGGCCAAGGAGTTCCACACATCGAATACCAACCGATGGAAGGCGATGAAATAAAATTAA
The DNA here is from genome assembly GCF_002153915.1 of Methanonatronarchaeum thermophilum. Lineage (NCBI taxonomy): Archaea > Methanobacteriati > Methanobacteriota > Methanonatronarchaeia > Methanonatronarchaeales > Methanonatronarchaeaceae > Methanonatronarchaeum > Methanonatronarchaeum thermophilum. Next base: position 730,355 of record NZ_MRZU01000003.1, on the reverse strand, counting down.
CTGTTCTTATCAAGGGTGGTGGCTCAGAGAATGTTGCAAGACAAAAAATGTTTTTACCCGATGAGGCAAACGAAATCCCAGGTTGGGTGGTAGATATGGTTAAGGAGGCGGGAGCTAAACCCTGCCCACCCATATACATTGGTTTAGGGATTGGTGGGGGCTTAGATATATCTGCGAAACTCGCTAAAAAAGCATTGATCAAAGAACCCAACACCAGTAAAGGGGAGATAGGCAAGATGGAAAACAAAATCCTAAAAAAAGTAAATCAGTTGGAGGTTGGTCCGATGGGGCTCGGAGGAAATACAACCGCCCTCGGAGTCTCGATAGAAACCGCCTCCTGCCATACTGCTTCCCTCCCAGTCGCATTAAACGTACAGTGTTGGGCAACAAGAACAGCAACAACAACCATAGAGGCCCCGAAATGACTAAAAAAATTAAACTAACAACCCCACTCAAAACAAAAGACGTTAAAAACCTCCAGGTTGGAGATCAAGTAGAGCTCTCCGGAAAAATCTATACAGCTAGGGACTCCGCGCACAAACGAATTCTAAACAACCAACTGGATTTCGATTTAGATGGAGCGGTGATATACCACTGTGGCCCACTAATGAAAAAAAATGATGGGTGGAGTGTTGTAGCTGCAGGCCCAACAACAAGCACCCGACTAAGCAAATTCATACCAAAACTCCTAAAAAAACATAATGTCAGAGCTATGATCGGAAAAGGCGGCCTAAATAACCAGGCAATAGAATCTCTAAAGGAACATAACTCGGTTTACCTTGCTTTTCCAGGAGGATGCGCAGCACTAGCCGCAGACTACATCGAAGAAGTAATAGATGTCAAGTGGCTAGACTTAGGGATGCCTGAAGCAGTATGGAAACTCAAAATCAAAGACTTCCCAACAACAGTAGCAATAGACACAAAAGGAAACAAACTCTACAAACAAAATAAAAAATGACATCTCGATAGAAAAACAGGAAAAAATTTAGTTTTAAATTATTAATTTTTAAAAATCTGTGATTCTTTTTTGTTTTTCTCCATCTAACTCTATAAATGGAATTGTCTTCTCAGGAACACCCATAGATTTTAAATCTGATAGGCTTTGTATTTCTTGTTTTTTATCTTGTATTTTTTTGGCTGTTTTAGGTCCGATTCCCGGTACTCGCATTAGTTGTTTTTCACTTGCTTTTTTGATGTTGATTCTTCTTTTTTTCTTGGCGATTTCGAGTTTTGGATCTATATTTGGAAGCATTCCGTTTTCAGTTATTTTAAGTAGTTCTTTGGGTTGATATTTATATACCCGTAATAACCAGTCCGATTGGTATAGACGTCCAACCCTATGTCTTTCAACCCCTGAAGAACTTTCTAGTGGTGTGTCTTTGAGTGGTTTGAAGCCGGAGAAATAAACTCGGTTTAAATCGAATTTCTCGTATAATTCAACGGATTTATTTATTATTTCTTTGTCTGTTTCATCCAACGCTCCAACTACAAACTGGGTTGACTGACCCACATCCTGCTCATCTATCCACCTTTGACGTCGCTCAATATCGATTTTTAGGTCTTTTACAGAGCAAAGCTCTGATAAATGAGATCTGGTTGGCCCCTCGATATTTATACTTAGCCTGTCTGCAATTATGGAGGCTCTTTCGATCTGGTCTTTCGAACAACCAGGCATAGCCTTAAGATGAATATAACCATCGAAACCCTGTTCTCTAGAAAGCTTCGCTGTATAGATTAGGTCTTCCATAACATCTTCAGGATCACTATAAACACCGCTAGATAAAAATAAACCACAAATCCTATTATTGGTGTATAGTTGGTTTGTGAGTTTAGCGACCTTTTTGGGATTTATTGATGTGCTTTTATTTCTACAGCGATTATTGCAGTACTTACAGTCAAAATTGCATTCATTAGATAGTAACAATTTTAGTAATGGAAAGTTATTCATTTGGCCACTTTGGAAGATAGGTACATCCCAGTTTGACCCACAGACTACATCGAATCTACTTGAACTTGCTAACTTCCTTATCTTTTGAACCAAGGACATCCAATTAAATTTTTAGTTTATTATATTCTATCTTTGAGGCAGTGTTCGGTGAAACTATTACATTATTAAATTCTGAATTAATCAAAACTATTTTTAATTTTGAAAAACCAATTAGAAGGAGATGAAGGGAAATAACATTGATGTTTCTATTTTCATACCAGAGTTTGCTGGGGGTGGTGTTAGTCAGGTTTTTTTAAAGATTGCTAAAGAACTTTCGAAAGATATGGATGTAGAGATTGTTACTGCTATCGATAATAATTCTATGAAATATGAGTTTGTTGGTGATATTGATGTTCATACTCTTAAATCTAGTAAAGTTAGATATTCTGTTTTTAAACTTGCTAGATATTTAAGGGACCGCAAACCTGAATATCTTGTTTCTGCGATGAATCAAGCGAATGTGGTTGCCCTTATAGCTTCTAAAATGTCGAGAACTCCAGTTAAAAATATTGTCTCGATTAGAAATAATACTTCTGAACTCCTAAAAAATGAAAATAACTTGAGCTCTAGAGTTTTACCTTTTTTTATTAAGCGTACCTATAGGTGGGCTGATGAAATCATCCCTAATTCGAGAGGTGTTGCGAGGGATATTAGTGAAATTTCAGGTATACCAGTGAAAGAAATGAAAGTTATTCATAACCCTGTGGTTGATTCTGATTTACAAGAAAAAGCAAGTGAAGGTGTGGAACATCGATTCTTTAAATCTGACAAAACTGTTATTCTGGGTGTAGGTAGACTTCATAGACAAAAAGATTTTAAAACACTTATAGAGGCTTTTAAATTACTTAACCACAAAAAAGAATCAAGATTACTAATATTAGGTGAAGGAGAAAAAAGAAAGGAACTAGAAAACCTCATACAAAAACTAAATCTTGATAAATATGTAGATATGCCAGGGTATGCCGAAAATCCATATAAATACATGAAAAACTCAACTGTATTTGTACTTTCATCCAGATGGGAAGGCCTTCCAAATGTATTGATCGAAGCTATGGCAACAGGAACACCTGTAGTATCAACAGACTGCCTTTCCGGTCCATCAGAAATACTAAAAAACGGAGAATACGGTGAATTAGTACCTGTAGGAGATTCAGAAAAACTAGCAAAAGCAATATTAAGTACTTTAGAAAATCCTACTGAAGAACAGAAGTTAATTCGGAGGTCAAATGACTTTAATGCTAAAAAGTGTATCAACCAATTCAAAGAGCTAATAAAAACTTGAAGATATAAAAAATGTATTAAAACTTAGGAGATAATATATGAAAGCATTAATAACTGGTTCGGCAGGGTTTATAGGTTCTCATCTTTCCCAAAGATTATTAGAAGAAGGTTATGATGTCGTTGGAATAGATAATTTAAACGATTATTATCCCTCTTTTATAAAAAAGAAAAATGTTGAGTTGTGTAATGATTTTTCAAGAAACCTTGATTCTAAATTTAATTTTGTTGAAGGCGACATCTTAAATCAGAGTATAATGGAGGAGGTTTTTGATGAATTTAATTTTGAATTAGTTTTTCATCAGGCTGCGCAAGCAGGAGTTAGATATTCAGTTGAAAATCCAATAGAACCTAATAATATAAATGTAAACGGTACACTGAATCTACTTGAAACTTCACGAAAAAACGATGTAAGGCTATTTATAAACGCTTCATCTTCATCTGTTTATGGCGAAACAAAATATTTACCATTTGATGAAAAACACCCTAAAACCCCTAAAAGCCCATATGGAGTAAGTAAACTGGCTTCAGAGCAATATTGCAGGGTTTTTAATGAATTATACGATATAAACACAGTCTCACTAAGATATTTCACAGTATATGGCCCTCGAATGAGACCCGACATGGCTATATCAAATTTCGTTAGAAGATGCCTAAATAATAAAAGCCCAATCATATATGGAAATGGAAAACAAACAAGAGATTTCACATACATACAAGACGTTACCAAAGCAAATATCGAGTTGATTAGTAAAAAAGAGGCCCAGGGTGAAATAATAAACATTGGATCTGGAGAAAATATATCCATTAAAAAACTAGCAAAAGAAATAATTAAAGAAACTAATTTAGAAAAAGAACCAATTTACTCTGAAAAAAAGAAGGGAGATGTAAAAAACACTTACGCAGATATCAAAAAAGCAAAAAAACTAATCAACTACGAACCAAAATTTGGGATCAAAGAGGGAATAAAAAAATACATAGATTGGTATAAAAAAAATAAGGATTGGTATAAAAATAATAAATAAGCAGTATATATTGAAGGAAATGATTGGCAATGACGTATGAGGGATATTGAGAATATTTTTCAGGAAACTAATTTTAGGAAAACTTCTACTAGAGCTTATGCTACTTCTAAATTGATTAGTTCTGTGCCTTTATTTTTGTTCAGATTAAGTAGTTGTTATCTATTAGATTTGCTAACACGCTTGAATTGGATTAAAATTAATAAGTTTGTTCGTCGTCCCCTTGATAGTATTATTTGGATTACAAATTTGATTACTGATTTTTTGGTGGTTAAAGTTACCCTTTTAATTCGGAGTCGTTTGCAACTCTAGACATTTGTTCGAAACAAAAAATAAGATAAAGACTATAGATTTACCTTAATTCTTTATAATTATTTTATGATACAAGTTGAATTGAAATTTTATAATATAAGTATAATTGAATTTGAATTTGTTATTTTGTTTAGAATTGTATTGTTTGTGTTTTGTTTAGGTTTTTTGGTTTATATTTAGTTGTTTAATGGTTTTGTCTAGGTTTTTGAAGAATTTGTTTTTATTGAATTTTTCGGCATTTTTTTGACAGTTTTTTTTCATTGACATTATTGTTTGTTTGTCAATTTTACTTATTTTTTCTTTGAATCTCTCTTTTTTTGGTGGTAGTAGCCATCCAGTTTTTTTATTGATAATTGTTTCTTTGTATCCGCCTTCGTTCACTGCGAGAACTGGTTTTCCGGAGGCCATTGATTCTATTGGTGTTAAACCGAAGTCTTCGTCTTTTGCTACAGTTATGGTAGCTTTGCAGTTAGCATATAATTTTTTTAGTTTGCGCCAGCTTATTTCTCCGGTGAATTGGATGTTATCGTTTGCTAATTTCTTGTATTTTTTTAATTCTTCTTCTCTATCTGCGGGTCCGACTATTTTTAGTGTTTCTTCTGTTTCATTGAAAATTTTTATTAGGAATTCGATTCTTTTGACTGGATTAAGCCTGCTAACAGTTAACCAATAATTCCCTATTTTTTCGAAGTAAAATTCTTTTGTGTCTACTGGAGGATAGATTACTTTTGGGTTTAGTCCATAGTATTTTTGTAT